>NZ_BAABFR010000092.1:0-21725 GCF_039541155.1 Tsukamurella soli | reverse complement strand
CGGCCGCGCACGCGTGCCTGCCGACAGACCCCACCTGCACCCCCGGCGCGCCGGGCGGCGGAGGGGGATCGACACCGACGATCAACACCCCGACCATCCAGACCACCGCACCCCAGGCACCCACGACAACGATCGGACCCGCCACCAACACCGGCATACCGACACTCCCCACGGACACCGGCGGAACCACACCCGGGATGAGCGTGCAGACCCCGGACTGGCCCACCGCCACCAACGGCTGCATCTACAACTGCGGGACGCCGACGGTCACCCGGCCGCCCGTCCAGACGACTCAGCGACCGATCGGCTCTAAACCCGGCCACAAATGGGCCAGTCAGCACAACGCCCGCGCAGACAGTCGGCAGCGGAGGGTCGGCGACGTCATCGACCGATCAGTCGTCGCTGCAAGATGAGTACATTCTCGACAATCGCCAAGAAGGCCTCCACGTGTGCGGCGTTATCGTGCGATGCACTAAGCACACCAAGTTGTTCGACCAGGATGAGACCGCGAAGATCTGGAACTATGCCGAGCTAATGGGGCCTGTAACCGCCGGCGCTTTGTGCGGAGCGGTATTGGCGGTGGCTGGAGCCGCGGCATTCGCCGAGGGCGGCCCTGCTGCATTGGCCGGCGGTGCCATCGGTGGAGCCGCTGGTACCATCGCCTGTACAGGAGTTGCGGGCTACGAGATGTGAGGCGCCCCGCGTTTTCCGGACCGAGATTTCTGCGGTTTCTATGCCGCTGCCAGCGACGATTCGTACCGACTGCGCACCTCATTCGGAGTTCGATACCCGAGTGTGGAATGCAATCGCCTCCGATTGTAGTACATCTCGATATACCACGCAATATCGTCGCGTGCCTTTCTTCGTGTCGGGTACACCATCACGTGAACCCGCTCGTTCTTCAACGCCCCGAAGAACGATTCTGCGAGTGCATTATCCCAACACACGCCGGTCCGGCCGACCGAGGCCCTCAAATCGAGCTGGTCGAGCTTTCTCATGTACTCCGAGGAAGTGTATTGACTTCCCCGGTCGTGGTGCATTATGCATCCCGGCTCGAGGAGGTGATTGCGCGCCGCCATGTCGACTGCGGCGACCGCCAGGTCGGCGCGCATGTGGTCGGCCACCGCCCACCCGATCACCTCACGGTTGAAGCAGTCGATCACCGTCGCCAGGTACAGCCACCCCTCCCAAGTGCGGATGTAGGTGATGTCACCGACGAGCTTGACGCCGGGCCGGTCGGCGGTGAAGTCCCGCTGCACCAGATCCGGCCGATCCGCCGCGGCCTCGCCGGGGATGGTCGTCCTCCGGAACGGCCTAGGTTGCACAGCAACGAGATTCATCTCACGCATGAGTCTGCGGACCAGTTCGTCGCCGACGTCCTCGCCACCGCGGAGCAGCTCGGCGTGGATCCGCCGGTACCCGTACCGGCCGCCGTGGGCGTCGAAGAGCGCCTCGATCTTCAGACCCAGGTCCGTCCGCCGCCGCGCAGCCGCGGACTCCCCGCGCCGGCGCCACTCGTGATAGCCCGAGCGCGACACACCCAGCCACGCCAGCATCTGATACAGCCGGGGCGCGACACCGTCGACGACCACCGTGGGATCCGCGTACTCCGCCGCGATGAACGCATATCTCTCGCTCACCGCTGCTCCTTCGCGAAGTACGCCGCCGCTTTTTTTAAGAAGGCGTTCTCCAACATCAGGTCGCGGTTCTCCCGCTCCAACTCCCGCAGTCGGGCACGCTCGGACAGCTCCAACGGTGGTTCCTCCTCGCCGGCGTGTTCCTCGCGGTACTTCTTCACCCAGTTACCGACGGTCGTCTCGTTCAATCCATGCTCACGAGCGATGGCAGCGATCGACCGGTTGCCCTCGACAACCAGCTTCGCCGTCTCCTCTCGGAACTCCGGAGAGAATTTCTGCCGCTTCATCCCAGCATCCCCTTTCAGGAATGGATCCTATTTTGTCCTCAGTCCGGGATCCAGGAGGCACGCCAGGTCCGCGGGCACGGCGCCCGCTACAAGTGGGGTGTCCTCGGGATCGGTGTCGGCGCTCAGGCGGCGTTCTCCATCGCCTTCCAGGGCATCCCCACATCCGGACCCGTGCTGCAGACGGCGTATCACCTCACCACCCATCAGCTCGGCATCGTCCTCGCCGCGGTCACCTGCGGGATCGCGATCACCGAGGTCGCCTGGGGCATCGTGACCGATCGGGTCGGCGAACGACCGGTGCTGATCACGGGCCTGTCCGGAACGACGATCATGTTCGTCCTCGCCGCCGTGTTCCTCGCGCCGCACGGGAACGCGGTCCCCAGCTACTGGCTGTTGTCGGCCGTGCTGCTCATCGCAGGCGCGTCCGGCGGGTGCATCAACTCCACCAGTGGACGGGCGGTGATGGGCTGGTTCAAGCCGAACGAACGTGGTTTCGCCATCAGTATCCGTGCGACCGCGGTGCCGGTCGGTGGCGCCATCGGCGCCGCGGTCCTGCCGCCGTTGGGTATGGCGTTCGGGTTCCGGTGGGTGTTCGTGTTCCTCGCGGTGCTGTCGGCTCTGGCGACCGCTGCCGTCGTCGCCTTCCTGGATGAGGCCCCCATCCCGAAGTCCAACCAGGCGGCCGGCGGGGCGGCCGGCGAGAGTCCGTTGCGACGGTGGGTGATCTGGCGCGTGGCACTGGTGGCGTTCCTCCTCGATCTGCCGCAGTTCACCGTCCTGACCTTCGGTGCCATCTTCCTGCACGAGGTCAAGCACATGTCGATCGGCTCCATCGCGGGACTGCTGGTCGTCGTCCAGATCCTCGGCGGCGCCTCCCGCGTCATCGGCGGCAAGTGGACCGACCTGAAGGGCGGCCGCTACCGCCGGAGCATCGTCCGGATCTACAGCTGGCTGATCACCGCGGGCTTCGCCCTCCTCGCCCTGTACGGCGCACTATCGACCTGGGCCGTCGCAGCCCTGCTCGTCGCCTCGGGGGCACTCGCCTGCGGATGGCACGGCGTGCACTACGCCGACATCGCGGTCACCGCCGGCGCCGAGCGCTCCGGTACCGCATTGGGATTGGAGAACACCATGGTGTTCGGCGGCGCGTTCATCACCCCGATCATCATCTCCACCCTCCTGCCCGCCGCCTCCTGGTCGACGGTGATGCTTCTCGTCGGCGCTCTCCCGGCACTGATCTCCGCGTTCCTCATGCCTCGTGAGCCGCGCCGAGACCTCGCCATCTGACGCGCACCACACTCGTCTGGTGTTCGGATCGGGATCGAGCCGCTCCGATCCGAACACCAGGAGTAATGTGTTGAAACAGTTACATCGAGCTTCGATCCGCCTCCACCGGGAAGGGATGTCAGCCATGGCCGAAACCGATCCGCCGGTCAGCCTCAAACTCGTCGGGACCATCCACGGCCGGTTCTCCGACCAGCCCACCGACGACCTGACGAATCCGGATACCACGTCGGTATGGTTGCGCAACAACGGATTCCCGACGGTGCTTCATCTCACGGATGAGGAGGTCGCCGACCTGCGTGCCCTGCGGCAGGCGATCTTCGACATCTTCACCGCCCAGACCACCGGAGCGGCACAGCACCCCGCGGCGGTAGCAGAGCTCAACCGCGCATTGGGACACGGCGCGGTGGCACTCGCCTCGGTGGACCCGCAGGCTCCAGACCGGTTGATTGCGGTGGATGCCGCCGCCGACCGGGCCGACGCCGTCCTGTACCGGATCGCCGCCGACGCCCTCGCGCTCACGACGGGACCGCACGCCCACCGAGTGCGGCAATGCACCGCGCACACCTGCGGCACCTTCTTCGTCGACACCTCGCGCGCCGGCAACCGCAAGTGGTGCTCCGCCGCCACCTGCGGCAACAGAGCTCGCGTCGCCGCCCACCGGACCCGTGCCCGCGACGAGGTGTCCGACACATGAACTCCCACCCGGACGCCCGCCGCGACCACTGCCCGCTCTGGGACCTCGACGCGTGCATCACTCCAGAGACACGCGAGCACGCCGACGCCGCGATAGCCATCGTCGACGCCCGCGTCCGAGAGACCAGCGGCCCGCAGGAGCAACTGTGATCTACATCGACACCACGGCACTGGTGAGACTCGTCATCCGCCACCCGGAGACGCCGCTGCTGTGCGCATGGATGCGCACGAACCGCGACCAGGCATTCCTGTTCAGCTCGATATCACGCCAGGAGATCCGCGACAACCTCCCCGCAGCCACCGAGGCGATCCGAACCCGCACACGGGAGGTGTTCGCCTGCCCCCAGCTGATCGAGGTCCAGTCGGACGGACTGGTCCGGGACACCGCGAAGGACCTGGTCACCACCGACTTCGGACATACCCGCGCCATACACCTGGCGACGATCATCCCGTTCCAGGCCAGGATCGACTCGATCCTGTCGTACGACATCGAGCTGCTCACCGCCGCGGCCCGACTGGGAATCGCGCCCCAGGCGCTGTGACCGGCTCCGTCGACGGCACATCCGACCACGAGGGGGAGAAAACCATGGACGAGCGTCAACTCAGAGCATTCACCACCATCGCGCAGACCCGCAGCTTCACGCGCGCCGCCACACAGCTGGGATACTCCCAGTCCGCGGTGACCTCTCAGATCAAGAGCCTCGAGCAACAGATGCGCTGCCCTCTCTTCGAACGGCGAAGAGACGGTACGTACATGACGGCAGCTGGACAACGGCTCCTGCCCACCGCTCAGCGGATCCTGCGGCTGACCGAGGAGGCACTGTCCGCAGGTCGCGACGACCACGATCTGGAAGGCACCCTGAACATCGGAGCGACGGAGTCGATAGCGACGTACCGTCTGCCCGCGGTCATTCAAGAGTTCCGCTGCAGATACCCGAACCTGCGCTTGAGCATCAAAACGTTCCACGAGGGCGCCGTCGCGATGCTCGCGGCGCTCAGCGGCTACACGATCGACGCCGCGTTCCTCCACACCGACGCCGCGCTACCCGCCCCCTACGACAGCGTCGGACTGGGCGATGAACCGCTGAGCCTCGTCGCGCACCCCTCCATCACCACCACCGAGGACCAGCCGCTGCTCACCGTCGGAGAGCACTGCATCTATGCCAGCACCTACCATTCGACAGGCAGCCGGGACCGGCACACCACGGTCATGGGCCTCGGAACGATCGAAGCGGTCAAACAGGCCGCGATCGCCGGCATCGGCGTCGCCCCCCTCCCGACGGTGGCGGTCGCCCGCGAACTCGGAGCCGGGGCATTGCACGAGATCGCCTGGGCGAATCCGGCTCCGCTCACCGCTCGCGCCGCCTGGCTCGGCGAACACGCGACCAACCCGCCGATACGGGCCCTCGCAGACATCCTGCGCAACAAGCCGATTCCTGCTCACGCAGCGGCCGCCTGAACCCACTCGCTACGAAGGATCCCGCATGCCCACAGCAGTAGTCACCGGCGCCTCCAGCGGAATCGGCGCCGCCACCGTGCGTGCGCTCGCCGCCGACGGATACAGAGTCCACGCGGTCGCGCGCCGCGCCGAACGCCTCGAGGACCTCACTCTCGAGACCGGCGCCGTCCCGCACGTGACCGACCTGACCGACCCGGACGATGTCGCCGGTCTCGCTGAGTCGATCACCGACTGCGACGTCCTCGTTAATGTGGCCGGAGGTGCGTTCGATCTCGCGTCGATCACCGATACCGCGCCCGAGACCTGGCGACAGACCTTCGAGATCAACGTCCTAGGCACCCTCCGGATCACCGAGATCGCACCCGGAATGGTGCACACCGAAGAGTTCGCGCTCAACCGGGTCAACGATCCAGACCGGGCCGCCGCCACCTACCGCGACGTCGACCGCCCTCTCACCGCCGACGACGTGGCGGCGATCATCGTCGCCGTCCTCTCCCTGCCTGCCCACGTCAATATCGACCAGATCGTGGTACGGCCCGTCGCGCAATCCTCTGCCACCCACACCCACCGCGGGCCGATCTTCGCCCCACACTCCGCGCCCCAGGAAGGTGACTCATGACCGTCCAGTCCATCAGGTCCGTCACCGACGATGACGATCACGATGACCAGTGCCGAAGCTCACACCCAGTCCCTCGTCATACAGTGCTGGCCGCCGTACTGGTCGTAGGCGGCCTACTCGGGCTGGTCGCGTCATTCGCGCTCACCCAGGACGACTTCACCCTCCTCGGGAACCCCACCGCGCACCTCATGTGCTCGATCAGCGCCACGCTCCAGTGCGGGAGGAACATCCTGTCCTGGCAGGGCAAGGTCTTCGGGTTCCCCAACCCGCTGCTCGGCCTGATGACGTTTCCCGCGCCCCTCGTTGTGGGCGTGGCCCTACTCGGCCGGGTACGTCTCCCACGCTGGTACTGGCTCGTGTTCAACCTGGGCATGTGGTTCGCGATGGGATTCATCGCATGGCTCGCCTACGAAAGCATCTTCCACCTCGGCACCCTGTGCCCTTGGTGCGCAGTTGTATATGCCGCCGTGATCCCTATGTGGCTCACCGTGACGGTGCACAACATGACACAAGGGCGCGTCGGCGCCGCACTACAGCGGATCGGCGCCGCGATCACACCGTGGACACTGCTCATCACCGCGCTGCTCTACGCCGTGATCCTCGCCGCAGCGCAGGCGAACCTGAACATCCTCGCCTCACTGTAGGGGCCAGCCAATGGGAAATGCCTCCACCCACGCCGGCGGCGCCGATAGCCACCGCGACCTACGATCTGGTGCTGATCGTGGACGAGGAGGGTGCGCTGCGCAGCGCACCCGCGGACCAGCCGGTGATGCGACTGGCCCGCTCGTACCTGGGACGGGACGTCATCCGACTGGCAGGCGTCGCAGTCGTCGCGCGCGTCATAGACGGAGAGCACGGTGAGAGCTACGCGGATCTCTCCCCCTCCCAGCTGACGCGGGCCACGGCCCGCTTGAACGAGCTGGTCTGACGACCGGATCGCGACTGCACCACAACCAACACATTGTGTGGCGCAATCGTCCCGTGACCCACGAGACCGAACGGACCGAAGACACCGCCCCGACCCACCCGAGCAGCCCCACCGATTCCGACTGGTCCCCCTACGGTGCGGATCTGGGCCGCCGCGTGCAGGCGCTGCGCCGTGAGCGTGGTCTGTCGCAGACGCAGCTGGCCGAACGCGCGGGGCTGCACCGCAACCAGGTGTCGAACATCGAGCGCAACACCAGCTCGGGTGACCGGTGTTCGGACCCGCACCTGTCGACGCTGTACCGGCTCGCGGCGTCGGGTGTGCCGCCGGAGCGGCTGCTGCCGCAGCGGTGAGGGACCGTCGCTCGGGGGCCGTCGATCAGTTCGCTTCGGTGTAGAACTGCGCGAGGCGTGCGATCGCTTCTGCTTTCGACATCTGTCTGGTCCCGGAGGATGTGACTCCACAGGCTCGCACCGTAGTCGGTGCGGTCGACCGGATGGCCGATGCGCGTGTACAGCACACGTCCGTCCGGGAGCGCGAACCGATAGATGACGTGGTGGGTGCCCGGCGACCGGTCGCGCTCCTCCGCCGCTCCCAGCCCTCGACCGCGCAGGACTCGTGGTGATCGTCGCGGGTGGCGCAGCGGTGATGATCCCCCACCCGATCAGCTCCGGAGCCAGGAGCGCAGCTGATCGTCGGAGGCGATGGACACGATCTGCACGAGGGCCCAGTTGTCGGCATGGTTCGGTGCGATCCGGAGGCTGTCGGACCATTCGTCTGCGTAGTCCCGCAGCGCGTCGATCATCTCGTCGATCGCCTCGTCGAGGGTCGACCCGTCGGCCGCGATCGGGGTGCCGGGGATGAAGATCGACCACCCGTCGGCCTCGGCCACCACAGCGGCGCCGGACGGGTGCACCGACATGAGGTAGTGCAGCAGCCGGTCCGCGTCGACGGCGGCGACGCGCCTGTCGTCGCGGACTATACCCGTCGGTCGTCCCTCACCAGCGGCGTCGAGGATGTCCTCGAGATGGTCGCGTGCGTCGCGGACGCTGCGGTAGGTCGTGTCCATGGTCGCCTCCCGTGTACACGATCGTGCACGTGAGATTCGTCCGGAGGGACGCGGTTGCCCGTCCTGGAATATCGTTTGACGATACTACCGTATAGCGATAGTATCGTGAAGCGATACGGTCGTTCGCTGACAGCGACACCGAGGTGGTCTGGCAGCTGAGGTTCGTGAAGCGGTTCAGTCCGGAACTGGCGCGGAAAGCCCGCAGCAAGATGCAGCTCATCGACGCGGCGGGGAATGTGAATGATCTGCGTATCCCTCCCGGGAACCGACTGGAGAAACTCAGCGGGGTTCGGTCCGGTCAGCACAGCATCCGAATCAACGACCAGTGGCGTCTCTGTTTCCGATGGGACGACGGCGCGCACGACCTCGAACTCGTGGACTACCACTAACGGAGACGAGCCATGGCCGACTTCCTTCCCACCCACCCGGGGATCCTGCTGCGCACCGAGTTCCTCGAGCCGCTCGGTATCTCGCAGTACGCGCTCGCGAAGGCGACCGGACTCCCCCTGCCCCGGATCAACGCGATCGCCAACGGTAGGCGGTCGATCACGGCGGACACGGGGCTGCGGCTCGCCCGTGCGCTCGGCCTGTCGGAGATGTTCTGGATCAACATGCAGGCCCGCTACGACGCCGACATCGCCCGCAGCGCACACGCCGACGAACTGCTCGCCGTGACACCGCTGGCGGGCCGATCCGCCGCCGGGTCCACGGCTGCATCGCGAACCGCATCGACTGGGGAACCGACCGGACGATGCGGAGAACGATCACCTTGACGTACTGGTCGTTCACCGCGCAGGTCAGCAGTCCCCGACCACCGGCGAACACCGCAGTCCACTGGTCGGCCCGTTTGTCGTATCGCCCGCCACCCTTGGGATCGTCGAGGATCGCCGAGAACGTCGCATCGAAGGAACGCCGCATGTCGTCCGGTAGCGCCGCGTACTGTTCCCGGGCGATCTCCAACCAGATCGGCGAATACAGCGCCACCAACCCGTCCTCCTCGGGGAGGTCGGGAGTCCATCGAAGTCACCAGCGGCCACCTGCGCGATGACGCTGCGCTCCTCCGGAGTCGGCGGGTTGAGTCGCAGGTGCGCCACACCCCACCACCGATCGCGAACCTCGTCCACCCGCGACAGGTCGAAGTCGTCGTCGGTCTCGGCCAGGGCGATCCGGAACTCCGCCTCGAACTCTGCAAGGTCCTCGGGTGCCACAGCGGCGAGCGCGGCGCGGATCGCGGGACCGGTCCTCTCCACCGCGATGTAGCCACTCACCTGCGCATCGTATCGCCCGCCTGCCGTTCGCGATGCCAGCCACGCGTCGCCTCCTGGTCGCACGCACCGTCCAGCGGACGCGCCGTATGCGGTCGGTGAATCGGTACCGAAGGGGCCGTCGCAGCTCGGTAGAGGATCACGGTGCGGATGGGATCGCGACGACGCTGTCCGGCGGCGACCGGGTGGGGGTGGCCGTTCGACCTCCAGTCCGCACGGATCCTCGCCACCTACCGGGTGCCCGAACACGCCTCGTACGACGACGCGCTCATCGCCGCGGTGGCCGAGTCCGCGGGGATGACCGTCGCGACCCGCAACGTGCGGCATTTCGAACCTCTCGGTGTCCGCCGCCTCGATCCGTGGCGCGATCCGAGATAGCGGACTGCCGCAGTGAGGGGACCGTCTCGGGCGTTGACTGCAACCACCCCCAGACGTACAATTTTCTGTACGTAGAGAGGTGATCGCTGTGAAGACCATGACCTATTCCGAATCCCGGGCGAAGTACGCCGAGACGCTCGATGCGGTGACCAACGACCGCGAGGAGGTCGTGATCACCCGCGCCGGGCACGAGCCCGTCGTGATCGTGTCGCTCGACGACTACCAGTCGCTCAAGGAGACCGCCTACCTGCTGCGGAGCCCGGAGAACGCACGTCGCCTGATCGCCTCCATCGAGCGCCTCGAATCCGGCGGCGGAGACGAGCACGGTCTCATCGACGGATGAGGCTGGTCTGGGACTCCCTCGCCTGGGAGGACTACGTCCGGTGGCAGACCGAGGACCGCAAGATCCTCAAACGCGTCAACACGCTGATCAAGGACATCGACAGGAACGGCAACGAGGGCATCGGCAAGCCCGAACCGCTCAAACACGGATTCCAGGGCTACTGGTCGCGCCGGATCACCGACGAGCACCGGCTCGTCTACAAGATCGCCGACGGCGACATCCGTATCGCCGCATGCCGGTACCACTACAGCCGCTGATGATCGGGATGGCCTGCCCACAGCGGAGGAGCTGTTCAGGGAGGTCCGCCGCCGATCCACGATGCATCGGATGCGCGGCTGGGGCGACGACACCGGGCTGCTGCCGACCGGGGTGAGCGCGCTGTGTGATCCCGACACCGCCGTCATACTTGTGGAGGGGGCTCGACAAGCCCATCGGGTCGGCGGCGCGGCGACGCCGGTATTCGATCGTCTGCCCGCCGGACACGTGCAGCTCTCGCCGCCGGTCCTCGAACGCGTTGCCGACGCCGGGGGTCATTGCCGCGGCGAGCTCATACAGCCGACGGAGCGTCGGCAGCCACTGGCAGTCCGCGAGCGGCGACGAGCGCTGCCACGACCGCGACTGCGGCGGTCATCCACGCGAGTCGGGACGGCCCCCAGGCGTGGAGGACGGGCCCGCCGACGATCGAGCCGATCAGGATGCCGACGTACATGGCGCTGTTGTTCCAGGCCAGGGCTCCACCTGCTCGGTTGCCGAAGTGCACGACCAGACGCGCTTGCTGCGCGGGGAAGAACGGGTAGGCGGCCAGCGCGAACGCGGCGAACACGCACAGCAGAGCGGCGGTGGGGGCATGCATCAGGACACCGAAGAGCGCTTCGACCACGGCGACCAGGACGAGTCCGGCGACGCTCACGACTCGGCCGCCGTAGCGGTCTGCGAGCTTGCCGCCGATGAGGTTGCCGACGACGGCGCCGAGTCCGTAGCAGACCAGTGCTGCCGCCACCAGGCTGGGCGCCCATTCGCGATCGACTCGCAGGATCGTTCCGAGGTAGGTGTACAGCCCGTAGACGGCGAACGCCCACAGCATCGTCACCGCGACCGCACGGACACGGCTCCACGTCGCGAGCACCGCCGCGGCGGCCGACCGACCGCCACCTTCTGTCGCCGGTTGCGACTTCACGGTGGAGGCGACCAGCACCTGAAGCCCGACGGTCGCCGCGGCGAGGACCACGAAGACCATGTGCCAGCCCACCCATGCGGCGAACAGCGTCCCGAGCGGCGCCCCGGTCGCCAAGGCGAGCAATAGACCAGAGGTCACGGTCGCCAGCCACCCGGCGCGCTGATCTCCCGGTGCGCTCGCCCCGATCAGCGCGTAGATCGTCGGTGTGATCCCTGATGCCGCCGCACCCGCCAGGAGCCGGGCGGCCAGCAGCACCCAGAACGGCGCCGGTATGGCGGTGATCAGGTTCGCGGCAGCGAACGCCGCGAGCGCCCCGAGTAGCACGCGGCGGTGACCGATCCGCTCTGCGAGCGCGCCGTTGAACGGGCCACCGACGATGTAGGCCAGCGAGAACGCGGTGACCATCCAGGCTGCGACGCTCAGGCTGACACCGGCCTCCTCGCTGATCTGCGGAAGCAGCGGAGAGACCACGAACAGATCGGTACCGACCATGAACAGGGACAGCCAACCAACAAAACGAGATATCATCGATGGATAATATCCATAATTATGCCGGCTCTATGATGTCGGCTATGGAGTTGCCCAGCACCGTCGAGTGGGGCATGCACTGCTGCTGGCTGCTGGCACAGACGCCGCCGGACTCACCGCTGCCGCGCCGTAGGCTCGCCGAGTTCTACGGGCTCCCCGAGCCCTACCTCGCCAAAGCGCTCAAGGCGCTCGTGAACGCCGGGATACTTGTGGCGACCACCGGACCACGCGGTGGCTACCTGCTCGCGCGACCGGCGGAGAAGATCACCGCACTGGACGTCGTCATCGCGGTCGACGGCGACACGGAGATGTTCCGCTGCACCGAGATCCGGCAACGCGGACCGGTCGGATTGTCACCAGGGCAGTGCCGACGCTCGTGTGGCATCGCGTCCCTGATGCACAACGCCGAAACGGCCTGGCGCAACGAACTCGCGGCCACCACCATCGCCGACCTACTCACCTCATCCGCGATGGGCTCACGCAGCCGCGCCACGAAGTGGCTCGGAACCCTCGCCGCCCGCAGCTAGAGACGTCCCACCCGACCAGGTTGGTGATCGGCCCGCTCCCGAGCACGTCCCGCCGGGGTCGCGGACTGGCGACCGTGACCCGGCGCTCTCCCGAGCGATGATCGGGTCACCTCAGCCGCGAGCGGCTATCAGCTCGCCCTGCTGCTCGCGGCTGCGCTGTCGTGCCTGCAGGACGAGATCCCAGCCCCAGAGCCCGAGAGCGAGGGTCGCGACCGCAGCGCCAACGGCGGGAACGGCCGGGTAGCCGTGCCCGTCCGCGAGGACGAGGCCGCCGATCCACGGGCCCAGCGTGATACCGACGTTGAAAGCCGAGATGTTCCCCGAGACCGAGAGCGTCGGGGCCTTCGGGGCGATCGCGAGGAACCGGGAGTTCAGCGCCGGGTTGGTGTAGGACCCCACCAGACCGACCGCGATCACGAGCACGACCGTCGCGACCGCCCGGTGCGCGAGCAGGGAAAGCAGGAGCAATGCCAGGAAGAGTCCTGCGAAGCCGATACCGAGCACTGCGCGGGGGGAGCCGGTCGGCAGCCCTGCCTGCGATCGAGATGCCCATGAGCGCACCGAACCCCTATCCGAAGAGCACCGCCAGCACCCAGGCCGAATCGAGGCCGGCGGTCTCGAGCAGCATCGCGGCCGGATAGGAGAACGCGTCCAGCAGTGCGGTCGTCGCGACCGCCGTCATCGCATACGACAGCCACCGGCGGAGCGGGCGGAGCCCACGCAGTTCGTCACGCAGGCTCGGCGGGTTCTCTACTCGCAGAGCGGGAACCGAGGCGACGAGCACAACCGCGGCGAGGGTCGAGAGGATCGCGACCGCCCAGAATGCGCCGCGCCAGCCGAGCAGTTGCCCGATCCATGTGCCGGTGGGCAGTCCGATCACGGTGGCGACAGTGAGGCCTCCGGCGACGATGCCCATCGCCTGTCCTCGACGCGCGGGACCGATCATCGCCATCGCCGTGCTGCCGCCGACAGCCCAGAATCCTGCATAGGCGAACGCCCCGGCGAACCGCGTCGCGAACAGCAGGCCGTAGCTGTCGGAGAGCGCGCCCACGATGTGGCTGAGCACAATACCCGAGGAACACCAGCAGGGCGAGCCGACACGGCCACCGCAGAGTGACGACCGCCACTACGGTGGCTTCATCGACGCCACGGGTTGTGGCGACGCTCCGGGCTGATGAGCCTGGACGAGATCGCCGCCGTCCTCGCCGGACCTGAACACAGCCGTGGCTGGCGGCAGATCGTCGCTGAACGACGCAAGGCTCTCGACACACAGATCGAGCAGATGACCACCGCCCGCGACTACCTCGACCACCTGCTCACCTGCCCTCGCCAGCACTCGCTGGACGGATGCCCCGAATTCGAGCACGCCATCCAGCAGCCGGTCACATCCGGTGGCTCCCGATCAGAGCGAGAGCGCCGTCCAGGGCACGCCGGAGGGCTTGCGGATCACGACGGGCCTGGGTGAGCACGAGACCGCCCTGCAGACTCGCCAGCGTGGAGGCGGCGAGCCAAGCGGCATCGGTATCCGGCCGAAGCTCGCCGCTCGCGATCATCGAGGCCAGACCGTCGCGGATGGCCGCCTCCCATCGATCGAAGCCGGACGCCAGAACGGTACGGATACCGTCGTCGCGTTCGCCGACCTGACCGACGAGGTTGGCGATCGGGCAGCCTCCTCGGCCGCCCTGCCGCTCCTGCAGCGCGACGAGCTCGTCCGCCCAGCGGGTGAGACCCGCCCACGAGCCGAGCTCGGCGAACAGGTCACGCTGCCCGTCGAGAACGACATCGTTGGTCGCCTCGGCGACCGCACGAAGCAGATCGGCCTTGTCGTCGAAGTAGTGATACAGCTGGCTGCGGGACGCCGCCGCGCGATCACCCACCTCGTCCAGACTGGCAGCGACGGCACCCCTCTCGGCGACCACTCGCGTAGCGGCATCGATGATGCGGCGTCGGGTCGCCATCCCCCGCTGTGTGGTCGGCTGCACTCCCATGCCGCAAGTATCTCACTGGACTTGACAGTCCAGTCCGCGTCGGAGAGACTCGACTGGACTAATCAGTCCAATGTGACCGCGACCCGATCTGGAGATCCGATGTCTGCCACCATCCACGAACAATCCGCCCAGGCGAAGGCCGTAGCCGCGCAGCGCCTACCGGGCCCCGTGCTCGAGGTCTTCGACCGCAGCATCCAGAACCTCGTCGACCAGGGCCTGCCCAGCGAAGCGATCACCGTGGGCGACACCCTGGCCCCGTTCACGCTCACCGACGCCACCGGTGCACCCGTGTCCCTCGACGAGTTGCTGGCGACCGGCCCGGCGGTGGTGGTCTTCTATCGGGGCGGCTGGTGCCCGTACTGCAACATCGCGCTGCGCACCTACCAGGCCGAACTGCTGCCCCGGCTCGGCGCCTTCGGAGCACGGTTGGTCGCCATCAGCCCGCAGACCCCCGACGAGTCACTCTCCACCGCCGAGAAGGCCGGCCTCGAGTTCACGGTGCTCTCCGATCCAGGCAGCCGCCTCGCACACTCGATCGGCATCGCCTTCGAACAGGCGGAAGACGTCCTCGACGCGCAACACCGACTAGGACTCGACCTCGCCGACGTCAACGCCGAGGGTGCGGTCCGGCTGCCACGCCCGACCGTCCTCATCGTCGATCGGACCCGCACCGTCCGCTTCGTCGACATCCAGGCCGACTACACCGCTCGGACCGAGATCGAGGACATCCTGGCCGCCCTGGAGCGATGACGTCTCCGATCGCCGCAGACTCGGCCCCGCGGGGCGCGACCCTGGACGCCCGATGACGCGGCGGCACCGTCGGGCATCAGGCGAGGGGCCGCCTCACCAGGCGTAGTGCTCCGGGGCCGTGCGGTAGCCGGGGAAGATCTCGTCCAGGCGGGCGAGCGCCTTCTCGTCCAGGCGTACGTCGAGGGCGCGGACGGCGTCGTCGAGTTGCCCTGCGGTCCGGGGACCCACGATCGGTGCGGTGACGGCGGGCTGGTGCAGCAGCCATGCCAACGCCACGTCACCGGGCTCGTGCCCCAGCTCGCCGGCGAAGTCCTCGTAGGCCTCGATCTGCACGCGCTTGTCCTGCACCGTCTGCGCGGCGCGTCCCTCCAACCGCCGCCTGCCCTCGCGCTCCTTCCGCAGTACACCGCCCAGCAGCCCGCCCTGCAGCGGTGACCAGGGGATGATCCCGAGACCGTAGCTTTGCGCAGCCGGGATCACCTCCAACTCGATGTCGCGGGCGATCAGGTTGTACAGCGATTGTTCGCTGGACAGGCCGACCAGATTCCGCTGCGCCGCTGCGCCCTGGGCCTGGGCGATGTGCCAGCCGGCGAAGTTGCTGCTCCCGACGTACAGGATCTTGCCCTGGGCGATCGCGACCTCGATCGCCTGCCAGATCTCGTCCCACGGGGTGGCCCGGTCGATGTGGTGGAACTGGTACAGGTCGATGTAGTCGGTCTGGAGCCGGGCGAGGCTCGCGTCCAGCGCTCGGCGGATGTTCAGTGCCGACAGCTTGCCCTCGTTGGGCCATTCGCCCATGTCGGCGTAGAGCTTGGTCGCGAGCACGGTGCGCTCGCGGCGACCACCACCCTGCGCGAACCAGCGGCCGATGATCTGCTCGGTCGACCCCTTGCCGTCGCCGAGTCCCGACACGCCGCCCGACCGCAGCCCGTAGGCGTTCGCGGTGTCGAAGAAGTTGATGCCGTGCCCGTGCGCCGCATCCATGATCGTGTGCGCGTCGGCCTCGCTGGTCAGCGGGCCGAAGTTCATCGTGCCCAGGCATAGGCGCGACACCGACAGGCCGGAGCGGCCGAGGTGCGTGTACTGCATGGTGATTGTGGATCCCTTCCGAGATGTTCGCCAGGTACCCCATGGCGACTTCCGTGCCGGCCCCCACTCGCAGTCTGTCCCTTGGAGTGCGCTCTAAGTCAAGCCCCTGCGCATCCCCTCGGACCGTCGCCCGGGGCCCGGGGCCCGGGGCCCGGGGCCCGGGGCCCCGCGATCAGGCCAGCGGCGCCAACGCTTCGGCCAGCGGTGCGAGCACCGACGGGTCCAGCGGCGGGCGCAGGTACACGATGGCGAGGTCGAGCCCGACCTCGCCGAGCGCCGCCACCTGATCCGCCGTCGCTGCCGGCCCCTTGACCGGGTCGAACGCGACATGGCTGGAGAGCGTGATCTCTGCTGGGTCGCGGCCGATGTCCGCGCAGTGCGCGTGCAGCACGTCCCGCTTGTGCGCGAAGTCCTCCGGCGTGCCGCCGGTGAAGTTCCAGTGCTGGGCGAAGCGCGCCGCCGTCCGCAACGTCCGCTTCTCGCCGCCGCCACCGATGCAGATGGGCGGGTGGGGTCGCTGCGGCCCCTTCGGCTCGTTCTGCGCGTCGACGAGCTGGTAGTAGGTCCCGTCGAAGGTCGTCGACGGCTGCGACAGCAGCCCGACCAGGACCTCGCACGCCTCCTCGAACCGGTCACTGCGCTGCCGGGGCGTGCCCAACTCCAGGCCGTAGGCGCCGGACTCCTCCTCGTTCCAGCCCGCGCCGATACCCAGTTCCAGCCGGCCCGCCGAGATGATGTCGAGGGTCGAGACCATGTTCGCGAGCACCGCGGGATGCCGGTAGTGGATGCCGGTGACGAGAGTGCCCAACCGCAGCCGTTCGGTGGCCTGCGCGAGCGCCGCCAGCATCATCCATCCCTCGAGACAGGGGCCGCCCGCGTTGCCGTCGATCGGATAGAAGTGGTCGAAGTTCCAGCCCGACTCGAATAACTCGATCTTGTCGGCCTCCCGCCAGACCGCGAGCACATCCTCCCAGGTGGTGCTCTGGTTGGCCGTCTTGAATGCAAAACGCATCGATTCACTCCTCGAGGACTGTGGTTCTCCGCGGCCCGGGCCGCCTCGACCGGCAAACCCCGGCCGATGTGGTCAACCCTATCCACCACACCTGTGCAGCAGGCCGCGCTGCGAACACACACCCCAGCCTGGTCTCAGCGGTGTGCCTGTCGATTTCGACAGGGCTTGCGCGTCGTAGCTATCGAGGGTCCGATGGACGGACCCACCGCATGAAGGGGACACGGATCATGACGCAGTATCTCGTGCTCATCTACCAGGACGAACAGCAGATCGGCGACCCGCCGCCGGCGGAGATGGGCCAGGCGCACCAGTCCTTCATCGCAGCCAACGGCGCTGCGCTTCGCGGCGGCAACGCCCTGGGGAGCTCGGCCACCGCCACCACCGTCCGCCCCGACGGAGCGGGCGGGTTCGTGGTCACGGACGGCCCGTTCGCCGAGACGAAGGAACAACTCGGCGGCTACTACCTGATCGAGGCGACGGACCTGGACGCCGCAATCGCCCTCGCCAAGCAGGTGCCGATGGCCGAAGGCGGGGTGGAGGTCCGCCCGATCTGGTCGGTGCCGGGTGCCGTCGGCTGACGTCGCCACCGCGGTGGGTGACGCGCACCGGCGCGAGTGGGCCTTCGTGCTCGCCGCGACGGTGCACGTCACGCGCGATATCGACCTCGCCGAGGAGTGCGTCCAGGACGCGTACGCCCAGGCGCTGACGGCGTGGGGGCAGCGCGGCGTGCCGGCACGCCCCGGCGGTTGGCTCACCACCGTGGCCCGCAACCGGGCACTGGATCTGTTGCGGCACCGCGCCACCGCGTCCCGGGCGCTGCCGCTGCTGGTCACCGACGAACGCGAGGAGGACATCGCGGAACAGGTCGCCGACGCCGTAGACCCGCACTTCGCGGACGACAGGCTGCGACTGATCTGCACCTGCTGCCACCCGACCCTCGCGGTCGAGGCACAGGTCGCGCTCACCTTGCGCCTGGTGTGCGGGCTGTCCACCGCCGAGGTGGCCCGCGCGTTCCTCGTGTCCGAATCCACCATGGCGGCGCGAATCACCCGCGCCAAGAAGAAGATCGCCGCCGCCCGCATCCCGTATCGGGTGCCCACGCCGGCCGACCTGCCCGACCGCGTCGACGCGGTGCTGACCGTGGTGCACCTGCTCTTCACGACCGGCCACACCGCGCCCTACGGCGCCGAGCTGATACGCCGTGAGCTGACCGAGCGCGCCATCGAGATCGCGCGCATCCTCCACACGCTGGTCCCCGAGCACGCCGAGGCGGCCGGCCTGCTGGCCCTGATGGTGCTCACAGAGGCCCGCAGGGACGCGCGGCTCGATGCCGACGGTGCGATGGTCGCGCTGGAACGTCAGGACCGGACCAGGTGGGACCGCGAGCTCATCGCCGAGGGACTCGCCCTCGTCCACGGCTCGCTGCGTCGGCCGGGACCGTACGCGCTACAGGCCGCGATCGCCGCAGTCCATGCCGAGGCCGACGGCTACGACGCCACCGACTGGCGCCAGATCGTCGGCCTGTACGACGAATTGGCCCGCCGCTGGCCCTCCCCCATCGTCGCCCTCAATCGCGCTGTCGCCCTCGGCTACGCCGACGGCCCCAGACCGGCCCTGGATGCCCTGGACGCTCTCGCGGCGCACCCCCAGCTCGCGGCGTACGAGTACCTCCCGGCCGCCCGCGCGCACTTCCTCGGCCGACTCGGACGCCTCGACGAGGCCCGCGCCGCGTACGACGAGGCGATCCTCCTCGCAGGCAACGACGTGGAACGCGAATTCCTCGTTCGCAAGCGGGACGCGGTATAGCCCCGACGAACGCTGACCTGTACGTATGCGGCACCGTCGGGGGTCGGGCGTGGCCCGGCCGCCCGCACGGCGCTATCGTGCTGAGGATGAGGCTCCCACGTGTGGCCGTCGCCCTCCTCGGCGGCCTGCTCCTGCTGTCCGGCTGCGCCGGGGGGCCGGGGGGCGGCGCCGCATCGCCGTCACCCAGGCCGGCTGCGCTGATCACGGTGGATCACGCGGCGACGACGCTGCACAACCCCGCGACGCCGATCGTCGTCCAGGCCGACGGGGAGCCGTTGTCGAAGGTCGTGGTGACGTCCGTCCGAACCGGCAAGGTGGTCGCCGGGACGTTCGGGCCGAAGAACGCGACGTGGACGAGCACGTCGCCGCTCGAATTCGGCGCCAGGTATACGGTGGCCGCGGAATCGGCCGGGGCGGGTTTCCTGTCCGCCTCCAAGTCGGCCGTCGTGGCCACGATCCCCACGGACAAGACCGCATATGCCAACGTGGTCCCCGACCCCGGCCTCGTCGCGAGCACCGGGATCGGCGTGGGGCAACCGATGGTCTTCCAGTTCACCAAGCCCGTGGTGAACAAGGCCGCGGTGCAGAAGCTACTGGTGATCACCACCGACCCACCGCAGCCCGGCGCGTGGTACTGGACCGACGACCAGGACGTGCACTACCGCGCCGCGACCTACTGGCGGCCCGGCACCAGGATCCACATCGAGGCACACGTGTTCGGGGTGGACCTGGGCAACGGGATCTACGGGGCGGAGAACAACACCGCGGACTACACGGTGCACGACTCGTGGATCGCGAAGGCCGACGGCGCCACCGAGACGCTCACCGTGTTCCACAACGGCGCGCAGGTGAACTCGATGCCGATGAGCCTGGGCGATCCCGGGCACCCCTCGCACAACGGCCCGCACGTGGTGTCGGCGAAGACGCCGAGCATCGTCATGGATTCGTGCACGTACGGCGTGTGCCAAGGCGACCCCGGCTACTACAGCGAGACGGTCTATCTCGACCTGCGGATCTCGAACGACGGCGAGTTCGTCCACTCCGCGCCGTGGTCGGTGGGTCAGCAGGGCAACAGCAACGTCTCGCACGGCTGCGTCAACCTCTCACCCGCGAACGCACAGTGGATGTACGACCACTTCAACATCGGCGACGTGGTGGAGGTGACGAATTCGGGCGGACCGCCCCTGCCGGTGTGGGACACGTACGGCGACTGGGAGGTCCCATGGTCCACCTGGCAGGCCGGCAACGCCACGAACTGAGGGCGACGAGCCCGCATCGCGTATCGCCGGGACGGGTAGCATCGCAGCGGCAGGCACACCGACGGTGACGGGAGCCGGGAAGTGGTGAGACGGCACATCATCAACGCCGCCGACGCGGTGATACCGGAGGCGTTGGAAGGGCTGGCACTCGCACATCCGGACCTGGTGCACTACAACGCCGAGTACGGATTCATCAGGCGCGCCAGGCGCGCTCGCGACAAAGTCGGGCTCGTCTCGGGCGGCGGCTCCGGCCACGAGCCGCTGCACACCGGGTTCGTGGGGGTCGGCATGCTCGACGTGGCGGTGGCGGGCGCGGTGTTCGCGAGCCCCACCGCACTGCAGGTCCACGAGGGCACGCTCGCCGCCGACAGCGGCCGCGGTGTCCTGCAGATCGTGAAGAACTACACCGGCGACGTCCTCAACTTCACCATCGCCGGCGAGTTGGCGGGCGACCGCGAGGTCGAGACCGAGATGGTGCTGGTGGATGACGATCTCGCGACCGATGCCGGGAGCGCAGCGAGCGGGTCGCATGTCGCAGACACCACCGACGCCGACGGGCCGGGGCGGCGGGGCACCGCGGCCACCGTCGTCGTCGAGAAGGCGGCGGGTGCCCGGGCCGAGCAGGGCGGCACGCTGCGCGAGGTGACGACGGTGGCGCGCCGCGTCGCTCGGCACTCGCGCACGATGAGCCTGGCGCTGGCCGCGGGAACGCACCCCGGCGCCGACCGCCCGCAGTTCGACCTGGGGTCCGACGAGATCGAGCTGGGCGTAGGTATCCACGGCGAACGAGGCGTGGCCAGAGCGGCTTTCGCGCCCGCGGACGAGTTGGCGGCGAGCCTCGTGGAGCCGCTGGTCGCCGATCTCGGTTTGCGGCGCGGCGCCGGCGTGCTCGCGGTGATCAACGGCCTGGGTGGAGAGACGCCGATCGAGCTGTCGATCGTCGCCCGCGCCGTGCACCTCATCCTCGCCGGCCTTGGGATCACGGTGCGGCGCAACCTGGTCGGCGACTACGTCACGTCGCTCGACATGCACGGCTTCTCCGTGACGCTGACCCCCGCCGACGACGACCTGATCGCCCTCTGGGACGCACCGGTGCGTACCCCGGCGCTCACCTGGTGAGGAGCCCTGGATGATCGAGACACAGCCGCTACCCGACGGATTCGCGCGGGCGTGGGTCATGGGGATGACCGATCTGTTCGACGGTGACGGCGACGTGGCGGTCGCACTGGGCGAGTTGGATCGGCGCGCGGGCGACGGCGACTTCGGCACCAACATCACCACAGCCTTCCGCCGGACGCGGACCGAGGTCGACAAGGCACGGTTGACCACCGCGCAGCCGCAGTCGTTCTCGGCGTGGCTCACGGCGGTATCGCGGGGATTCCTGGGCACCGGCGGGACGAGTGGGCCGCTGTTCGGGATGTTCTTCCGCGACGTCGCCCGCTCCGGTGTCGCGGACTCCCCCGTGCTCGCTGACCTCGCCGCGGGTCTGAGCACCGGCGTCGCGACCGTCCAGCGATACGGGAAGGCGCACGTGGGACACAAGACGATGGTGGACGCGCTGGCTCCAGCGGCGGACGCGCTCGCGCGGCGGGCGGCCGCAGGTGCCGACCCGGCGGACGCGCTCGAC
>NZ_BAABFR010000091.1:0-21922 GCF_039541155.1 Tsukamurella soli | reverse complement strand
GGACGACGGCGCGCCTACCGTCGCGCATCCGACGGCGAGGCCCCAGCTGGGCCCCGACCCGGCCGATCCCGCGGCGGGGGCCGAGCCCGGATACCAGGCCTACTCGCGGGCGATCCAGATGGACAAGCCGCGGGCGCAGGTCCCGCCGGAGTCCGTGGTCTCGGTACCCGTGTCAGGTGCGCCGGCAAAGCGCGGCTCGGCCGGCCGGAACCTGGTCGTCACCCTGGTGGCGATCGCCTCGGTGATGGCACTGGTGTTGGCCATCCTGCTGGTCGCGGTGCTCAACCCGAACAAGCAGTCGGCCGGCTCGGGCGTTGCCCCGCAGTCGGACGCGGCGCAGCCGCAGTTCAAAGTGGGTGACTGCCTCTACGGCGTCGACACGGACACCCCCCGGGTAGGCGACTGCGCGAACGGCGGGTCGCCGTACCGCGTGGTCCAGGTCATTCCGGCCGGCAAGAGCTGCCGGCCGGATCAGCCGTCCATCCCCTACGGCAAGGTCTACTGCCTCACGCCCAACCTGAACATCAACTACTGCTATTCGGCGCAGCCGCTGCGACAGGGTGGGTGGATCCAGATCGCACCATGCGCCCGACCGGGAACGGTGACGGTGGTATCGGTGGTGCCGGGCCGCAAGGACGACAAGCTGTGCCGCGGGGCGTGGACCAACTCGTACTTCTACTCGGACCCGGCGCTCACTGTGTGCGTCCGGGAGTACTGAGAATTCGGGCGCGGGTCAGCGCCGGGAGGCGGTCGCTACAGAGCGCGCCCGCGGCGGCTACGGGCCGGCGGGTAGCAGGACGCCCTGCGCAGTGGCGTCCACCCATACCCGGCTACCGACGGCGCCCCCCGCGCTGCTGCGGGTGAGCACCGTGAGATCGGTGCCGTCGCCGTCGGTGCGGACGTGCACCCGCGACGTGGCGCCCTCGTACACCACCGATTCCACGGTCGCGGGTATCCCGTGTGCCGTGGGTTCGTCGGTGATCGTGAGCTGCTCGGGCCGCAGCAGGTAGAGATAGCGGCCGTCGGCCGCGCCGGTCGCCCCATCCGGCGGAGTTCCCTCCGACGCGCTTCCCGCCCCTGGCACCGCGCACTGGACGCGCCCGCCGGTCACCGTCGCGGGCAACAGGTTCGCGACCCCGAGGAAGCGGGCGGTGGCCGCGTCGGCGGGTCGCTCGTACAGCTCGCGCGGGGCGCCGGCGGCGACGAGCCGTCCCTCGTGCAGCACCGCGACCTGGTCCGCCATCGACAGCGCCTCGTCTCGGTCGTGGGTGACCACGACGGCCGTCGCGCCGGCCGTCCGGAGGACCCGGGCTATCTCGACCCGCAGGCTCGCGCGCAGCGCGGCGTCGAGCGACGAGAACGGCTCGTCGAGCAGAACGACCGACGGGCGCGGCGCGAGGGCCCGGGCCAGCGCGACCCGCTGGCGCTGGCCGCCGGAGAGCTGGTGCGGGAAGCGCCGTTCGAGACCCGTGAGTCCGAGCAACTCGAGGAGTTCGTCGACCCGGTCCGTGGATGCGGAGCCCCTCCTCGTGTCCCGGCGACGGAGGCCGAAACCGACGTTGGCCCGCACTCTCAGGTGCGGGAACAGCGCGCCGTCCTGGGGCACGTAACCGATACCGCGGCGCTGCGCAGCGACGACCGTGCTGCCGTCGTCGACCACGGTCCCGCCGATCGAGATCCGGCCTGCGTCGAGCCGCTCGAACCCGGCGATGGCGCGCAGCAACGTCGTCTTGCCGCTCCCGGAGCGGCCGAGGATGGCCGTGATCGTCGACTCGGGCACCTCCAGGTCCACACCCCGCAGTACCGGCGTCGCACCGTACGACTTGTGCACGCCGGATACGTCTATCGCGCTCATCGGCTCAGAACCTCCTCCCGGGCCCCCTCGGGGCCGCCCACCTCTGTCGACGGTGCACGGTGCACCCGCGGGCCGCGGTCGAACCACAGCCCCAGCAACGCCCCCGGGATCACCGAGACCACCACGATCACCAGCGCATAAGGAGCGGCCGCGCCGTAGCTGCTCTCGGTCTGGAACGCCCAGAACTGGGTCGCCAGTGTCTCGACTCCCAGCGGAGCGAGCAGCAACGTCGTCGTCAGTTCCGTTGTGGCGGTGACGAACACCATGCAGAAGCCGGCGATCAGTCCGGGGCCGATCAGCGGCAGCGTGATCCGGGCGAAGACGTACAGATTGCCGCGCCCGAGCGAGTGCGCCACCTCGATGAGTTGCGGCGGGAGCTGGGCCACCGTGGCCTGCACGCAGACCAGCCCCAGCGGGAAGAACAGGATCACGTACGCGGCGACCACGAGGTAGGGGGTCTCGTACACCGGGGTGAGATAGTTGATCGCGAGGTACACGAGGCTCAGGGCCACGATCACGCCTGGGAGCGCGCGGGTGATGTAGGCCCCCACCGATACCGCGGTAGACCACCGGGACGGGTAGCGCACCGCGAGTACGGCGACCGGGACCGCCAGGAGCACTACGCCGAGTCCACCCATTGCGCAGTACCCGAACGTCGACTCAGTGGCCACGGAGAGGGTCGCGACCGCCGGCAGAGTGGTGTGTTGGCTCTGCCGCATCCAGTAGACGAGAACCCCTACCGGGGCCGCCACGCCGAGCCCGACGAGCACCGTGAACAGCACCGTCACGGGCACGGCCCGCCACCGACTGCGCCCCCGGACCTCGGTGCGGGAGCCGACCTGCAACGCCGCCTGGCGACGGGGGATCGCCATGTCGAGCCCGATGAACAGCAGTCCCAGCACCAGCAGCGGCACGGACAACGCCGCCGCAGCGGCGGGGTCGAACTGGAACTCGGTGAAGATCTCCGTGGTGAGCGTGTGGTATCGCACAGCCTCGAAGGCGCCGTACTCCGAGATCACCGTCAGCACGGCGAGCAGTGTCCCGCCGGCGACCGCGCCACGCACCGCCGGGATCGTCACCCGAGCGAAGGTGGCGACGGGACCGAGGCCGAGTCCGCGCGCCACCTCCTCGAGCGCCGAGTCGCTGCGCCGGAGCGCGGCCGAGACCGGTAGGAAGACCAGCGGATACGTCGACAGCACCATGATCGCCGTCGCCGCGAGCAACGGGTTCATGGTCGGTAGCAGTGAGTGCCAGGAGAAGCCGACCACGAAGTCGGGCATCGCCATCGGCAACACCAGCAGCACGGACCACAGGCGGCGCAGCGGCACGCCGGACCGCTCGATCGCGAGTGCTGCGGCCGTGCCGATCACGGCGGCGCCGACCGCGACCGTCGCGGACAAGGCCACGGTGTCGGCCAGCAGCGAATACGACCGCGCGCGGAACAGGACGGTGCGGACCTCGTGCCATCCCGCGTGCTGCGCGTCCAGCACCACCGCCAGGAGCGGCGAGATCAAGCAGAGGGCGATCGCGCAGCCGACGACAGTGAACACGACTCGGCCGCCCCCCGCACGCATGACGTAGCGGAGGGCGGCTGGGCCGCGAGCGTGGTGATCGCTCAGAGCAACTGCACCTGCTGCAGCAGCGCCTTCGCGTCCTCACCGGTGCCGAGGTCGGCGACGGTGAAGTCGGCGGGAGCGAGCGTGTTCAGCGGCGGTAGCTGCGGGTTCGCCGCGATGCCGGCGGCGAGCGGGTACTCGAAGCTGTTGCTGGTGGCCAGCACCGTCTGGCCCGCCTCGCTGGTGAGGAACTTCAGGAACTTCTCGGCGGCCGCCTGGTTCTTGCTGGACTTGAGGATCGCCGCACCTGAGACGTCCTCCACAAAGCCCGGGTCGTGGGGCGCGAAGAAGGCGAAGTTCGAGTTCACCTTGTTCTGGCCCACCTCGGCCCGGAGGCGGTAGAAGTAGTAGTGGTTGACCACGCCCAGATCGGTGTTGCCCTGGCTGACGTCTGCCGCAAGGTTCTCGTTCGACGGGACGTTGTCGTTGCTGCCCGCGTTGGCCTTGAGTCCCTGCAGCCAGGCGATCGTCTTGGCCTTGCCGTACGTGTGCAGCACCGAGCTGACGACGGGCCAGAAGTCGGTCTCGGCCGGAGCGATCTCGATCCGCCCCTTCCACGCCGGATCCGCGAGGTCCATGATCGACTTCGGCAGCTGGGCGGCGGTCAGCTTGGAGGTGTTGTAGATCAAGCCGCTGATCCGCGCCGACACTCCCACCCAGTCGCCGGTCGCGGCGCTGTCCTGCTTGGGCACCGCGGCGAGTGTGGCCGAGTCCACCTTCGCCAGCAGGCCCTTCTGGTCGAGCTGCTCGAGCCACGGCGAGTTCTCGGTGTAGAACACGTCGGCGGGCGACTTCGAGCCCTCCTGCTCGATCTTGGCGGTCAGGGTGTCCTCGTCATCACTGTCGATGTTGACTTTGATCCCGGTCTGCTGGGTGAACGCGGCGACCATCGCCTGCGTGGTCTGCTGGTGCTGCGCGCTGTACAGGGTCAGCTCGCCACCGCCGGAGCCCGACGAACTCGACGAGCCGCACGCCGAGGTGACTGCGAGGGCGAGGGTCACGACCACCGCCGCACCGACTGACCGGCTGCGGCGCGCGCTCGAGGTGGTCCGGATCATGGGCTCTCCTTGAGATTGTGCGGGTTTGGACTTCATGCGAAGAGCGTCTCGCCGACCCAGTGGCCGGGACCGGACGCACCCGGTGGGATGGCGAACACGGCGCTGGCCGTGTGCGTGGTGAACTGGTTGAGGGCGTCGTTGATGGCGAGTTTGGAGTTGATGGCCACGAACGACTTCCGCGGATCCTGTTGGTAGCCCAGGAACAGCAGTCCGGCGTCGTACTCCAACGCCTGCCGCCACGGCGGCCACCGCTCCGTGAACTGAGTGGTCCCGTTGTTGTAGGCGAAGGCCCGACGGATCAGCACGGCACCGTCGTTCGTCTCGGGGGCGGCCAGGCGCACGTGCGCATCGACGGGAATCGCCGGCGCACCATCGCTGCCGCGGGTGTCGAGATCGAGCGCATCGAACTCGTCGCGCGCACCCAGCGGAGCGCCGGACACCTTCTGGCGTCCGATCACCTTCTCCTGGTCCCCGACCTGCAGCCGGTCCCAGTGCTCCAGCGACATCCGGATCCGCCGGTAGACCAGGTAGGTGCCGCCACGCATCCACGACTGACCGTCCGCCGGTGCCCACAGCGTCGAGTCCAGGTCGGCGGGCGGGTGCGCGTTCGAATTGATCGTGCCGTCCTTGAACCCCATGAGGTTTCGCGGCGTACCCGCCTTGTTGCTCGGCGAGTAGCCGATCTGCGTCCAGCGCAGCGCGGCCACATCCGGCGAAATCCTGGCGATCGACCGGACGGCGTGGAAGACCACCTGCAGGTCGTCCCCACACGCCTGGAGGAACAGGTCACCGTCGCTCTGCGCGGGATCCAACTCATCACCCGCGAAGTGCGGCAGCTCGACGAGTTCCTCGGGCATCCGGCTCGCGATGCCGTAGCGGTCCTTTCCTTCGCTGAGGAACAACCCCCGCCCGAAGCCGATAGTGACCGTCAGCCGGCTCGGACCGACCTGCCACGCCTCCAGGGAGTCCGACGTCGTGGAGATCTGTGTGGTGTTCGAGTAGGAGTCGCTCACGTCCTTCGGCGTGTAGATCGGCACGGTCGTCGAGTCCCCGTGCGCGAGGGAGGCGGCCAGAGCCGTCCACCGGCGCAACACCTCCACGACCTCGTCGCGCGACGTGGTGTGCAGGTCGAAGGACGCGATGACGGTGTTCTGCTGGGTGTCCGTCACCACGCCCCCCTGGTGGGCACCGTAGAACGGAACGGTGTCTCCGCCGCCGTCATGGTGCTCGGCGACGTGGTCGGCGACCGCACCCACCGCACCACCGACCACCGCCGCGCCGCCGAGGAACAGGCCGCGACGCAGCACATCGCGTCGTGACGGTCCCGGCGAGCCCGCGATGTCTTCGGCCATCAGTGGAGCAGAGAAAGCGTGTTGGTGTCGTCGTTCACGAACAGGATCCCGTCCTTCGTCTGGTTCACAACCAAGTCGAACAGGTCGCCGTTGCCCGGCGGGTCCTGAGCCACGTCCTCGTTCGCGAAGTACTCGCCGACCTGCTTGCCGGCGGGCGTCACCTCGACGATCTTGCCGTTGGTGGCGTTCGCCACCAGCAGATCCCCGTTGGGGGCGAGCGCGATACCCAGCGGGTTGGCGAGCTGGCCGCCGGAGCTGAGTGTGGTGCCGGCACCGGCCGAGTCCGTCCGGGTCAGGGCGTTGTCGACGGTCGCCACCCGGTTGCCCAGGTTATCGCCGATGTAGAGCTTCCCGGACGGGTCGAGCGCGAGCCCCGTCGGTCCCTTGACGAACGCCGAGGCGTCCTCGCGCTCGGGAAGCGAGTCGGCGACGACGGTGTGCGCCGTGACCGTCGGGGCGGTGGTGGGGGTCTGGTGCAGGCTCAGGCGCACGACGTCACCCTTGTTCACCTGCGCTCCGTTCGCCGCCTTCACCCCGTTGAGCGTGTTGGTGACGAACAGCGTCGCCGTGTCGCCCTGGTCGTCGACGGCGGCGTCCCACGGTCCGTTCAGATAGTCACCCGTGAGGGTGCCGGCGACCTGTCCCGTGGGCGTGAGCTCGATGAGGCAGCCGGGCGCGGACGTGTCGATCTTGCCATCGGTGCTGGGGAGGCTGCCGACGATCACCCAGCCGTCCTTGAGCACCACCATGGCGGTCGTCAGGCCCACGCCACCGGTGCAGCCGGGCAGGTTCGCCGGCAACGAGGCGAACACGGTGACCGACTTGTCCGGGTGCACGTCCACGATGGTCGTTCCCGTGCCCTGATTGTTCGATTTGTTGTTGAAGTTGTCCACGAGCACGTCACCGGAGTGCAGGGAGCCCATATCGGCCGAGACCGGCCAGATCGCATACGGGTTGACGTCGCCGTTCGCGGGCGTGGTGGACGCGAGAGTGGTCACCGTCGTCTTGCCGAGAAGGAACGAACCGGGCGCAGGATCGAGCCGCGTCTTCGCCTGAGCATCCGCGGCGGAGTACTGCGCATTGTTGATCGACTGCGCGGCGCCGGTGGCCAATCCCGCCGGCTCGCTGTTGGAACTGCTACTGCCACAGGCGGTTACGGACAGCGCGACCGCCAGGCCACCCACGGCCAGTGCGGCCGGAATGCCCCGATTCCGTCGGGTAGCGCCGGTATGCACACTGCGCCGGTAAATCGACATGCGAGGCGACTCCATCCAGTTGAACAGAAAAGAACTGAGGGAACGCTAGCCAAAGTTTCGGCAGACGGTCAACACAACCAGAGCCGTTCCGGGATAAAACGGATATTCCTACCGTGTAGCAGGGAGATTCCTGTACGCATCAGTCGCAAATCGGCTTTACCGGGAGATTGATATTCCGATCACGATACGATGCGAGACCGCCCCGGGAACGGGTCGGGGCACACCACACGACGGCGGCTCGCTACGCTGGGCGAGTGAGTGTGCCCGCGCACAGGAGTCGGGTAGCGACGGCCCGGAGCGTCCACGTCGAGCACTTCGCCGCGGCGGCACGGCCGTGATCACCAGCGCCGGGCTGCTGCTGTACCGGTTCGCCGGCGGACCCGACGGTGCCGGCGGCCTCGAGGTGCTGCTGGCCCACATGGGCGGGCCGTTCTGGCGCACCAGGGACGAGCACGCGTGGTCGATACCGAAGGGCGAGTACACATCCGCCCTCGACGGTGCCGCGGGCGAAGACCCGCTCGCGGCGGCCGAGCGCGAGTTCGCCGAGGAGCTCGGCTCCCCCGCACCGTCGGGCCCGACGGTGCCGCTCGGCTCGGTGCGGCAGAGCGGAAAGACCGTCACCATGTTCGCCCGGCCGGGCGACTTCGACGCCACGTCGATCGTCTCCAACACCTTCACGCTCGAGTGGCCGCCGCGGTCTGGACGCGTCGCCGAGTTCCCGGAGGTCGACCGCGCGGAGTGGTTCGATCCGGACACCGCACGGGCGAAGCTGGTGAAGGCGCAGGCGGCGTTCCTGGACCGGCTGGTCGAGGCGGTGGGCGGGCAGGGCCCGGCGTGAGGCCGACTCTGCGGCGCTCCGCCGGGCCGGATTCGCGCCCCGATGAGCGTAAACCTTCCATCCTGCGGGGACGGACGACAAGATCGAGGGGCATTGCGGGTATGGCCGAGAGGTGAGGCACCGGCCTGCAAAGCCGTTCACGCGGGTTCGAGTCCCGCTACTCGCTCCACATCACGATGCCCGCGGTGACCGCCGCGGGCATCGTCGTGCGACGGTGACGATTTCACCGCAGAACCTCGTCTACCGTCCCAGCGACTATCGCCTTATCACGGAATCCGACCCGCATGGCCGATAGGAACGCCTTGCCTCAGATTTCGCTCAGAGGGGGACATGAGCGGGGCTGTCTCGGGATCGGTGCGGGGTCGTTCCCGTCCAGGTCGTGTAGGCGCGGATGAAGGACGCGGCGTCGGTGTACCCCAGCCGGTGTGCCACGGTGCCGACCTGCATGCCTTCGCTCAGCAACTGCACAGCCGTCTTTTTTCGCACCTCCGAGAGAAGCGTCCGGTAGCTGGTGCCGGCAGTGGACAACCTCCGTCGGAGGGTGCGTGTGCTCATGTGGTATTCGTCGGCGAGTTCGTCGATGGTCGGCACACCGTCGTCGAAGGTACTCAGGCGTTCTCGGACCTGCTCGATGAAGTTGTGTGTCTCACCTCTACGCAGGGCGGCGATGGTTCGGCATTGGTTTGCACATCGCTCGTGCATCACGGCGTCAGCTTGCGGTAGTGGCGTGCCCAAGATTGCCATGGGAAGCCTTCCGCTTGTTTCGGATGCGCCGAATTCAGGTTCAATCCCCCATATTCGAATGTAGCGTTCGGAATCGTCGGGCCGGGGAATGGCGAGTCGAAGGGACGTCAGTAGGACTCCGCCGGGGATCAAGTCGCCGACGAATGTCAGCAGCGCGGTGATATCACGTTCGAGCAAGAGGTCCCTCAGGTCCGGAGGAAGTGAATCGTCGCGCACCGAGAACGTGACCTGGTCCCCGTCGAACCCGACCTCGGGAATACAGAAGCCGAAGGTGAGGTCGACATAGGGGAGCGCGAAGAGCATGGCTTCTCCCAGCGTCGCGCTGGTCAGGCATCCGTAGCCGAGCGGTCCGAACGTCGTGAGGCGGTACCTGCGCCCCAGATCGAGCCCCAGTCCTGCCCGGTCGGGCAGGAGACGTCGAAGGTTCCGCAGCACGGTGAGCTCCTGAGTCGGTGTCACGGTGAAGCCGGGATCGTCGAGGTGGTCAGCGCGAAGCGAGGTATCTGCCAGAAGGTCGACGACGGCGAGTCCGCGCTCCAGGCCGAGCTGGACGATGACGGCCACCCCCGTGCCGGAGCGGGGGAAGTCGTGGGGCGCCTTGGCTGCGCGCTCGTTGCCGGTGGGAGTCGAGACCATGCGGGAGTCTATCCCGCCGCGCGCCCGTCTGGCCGAAAACATCAATCAGTTGGCCGAATGCATCAGTCGTTCCCGCTTCGATGGACGTAAGGTTCGTGCCCAGCCCTACCACATCGCAATGGAGAAAGTCCGGTGAAGAAGAGCGCGTCGTTCAGCCTTGCAATGTTTCTGATCGTTATCGTGGGAGGACTCCTGTATATTGCCGGCCCCCTGCTCCACTACGATCCGTTCAGGCGATTCGTGTCGGTGTCGATGGTTCTGCGGAACACGGATCAGGTCGTGCCCGGGACGAGTGTTCTACTCCGGGGCGTGAAGGTCGGCGAAGTCGGCGATATCGACCAGGTCAGCGGCGGCGTCCGGGCACGTCTGCGAATCGACTCTGCTTACGAGATCCCTGCGATCACCGCGGTGAAGATCGAGCAGTTGTCTGCCGTCGGGGAACCGTACATCGATTTCCTCCCCGACTCGTTGGCCGGCCCCTATCTATCGAACGGTCAAACGATCGACACTGCACAGGTGAGCACCCCGCTGGCGATTCCGGAGGTCTTCCAGCGGATAGCGGGCTTCTCGGGAGGCATAGACTCCAAGGCACTCGGGGGTGTCGCGACAACCGTATGGCAGGCCACGCGCAACACCGATGCTGCGCTACCCAACCTGAGCACTGCCGGTCAACTGCTGTCGGAGATGCTAGCAGCGCGAATGCCCGGGCTCCGCAGGATGTTCGCGAACACCCAGCGCTACCAGTCCGACATGGAGTGGCTGCCGCAGGCGCTCGCGCAGTTCGGTCCGAGTGCAGCAAAGCCCTTGGACGCCCTCGCAAAGCTGTTCCCGCGACTCGACCAGGTCATGCGTGAGGCCGACCTTCCGTACCAGGTCACGAGAACGATCAACCCGTATCTCGGCAGACTGCCCACGTACACGAACCGGCTCCTTCCCGACCTCGGCGCGATAGTCGGCCCGCTCGCTCCCGTCGCCCGCGCCATCGATGGCGTTCTGCCTCAGCTCGACGTCTCCGAGCTGCTGGTACAGGCGTTGAACACCTTCGGCAGTGGCGGTGTGAACCTCACAGTCACGGTCCCGACCAGGTGACCGCGCTGATCCGTGCGGTTCCCCGGCATGTCATCGGCCTCGGACATACCGGCTGGTGCGGCGTGCCGCCGGGCTCGCCGATCGACTGCCGTCAAGAGACGTCGAGTTGCGCCCACTCAGTTCCGCTGGCGCCGCGGTCCGCATGTTCCGACCACCCGCGGCCGAGTCGCCCCAGAACCTTCCGGGACTGCTATGGATTCACGGCGGCGGGTACCTGATAGGCCCCGCGAGCGTCGACGACGCCTCTGCCGACGCTTCGCAGCCGCCACCGGCGCTCTCATGATGTCGGTCGACTACCGGCTCGCCCCGGAGCACCCGTACCCTGCGGCGCTGGACGGCTGTCTGGAGGCGTATCACCTACTCCCGAGCATGCCCGAGGTGGAGACCGACCGGATCGCCGTCGGCGGTGCGAGCGCGGGGTGGCGGGCTTGCCGCACAACCGACCCACCGGATCGCCGAACGCAACATCCCACCCGCAGCGCTGCGGCTCCTGGTGTATCCGATGCTCGACCCCTATGCCTCCTACAGCAGCCGCGACGACCGAAGAGCGCGGATCTGGGACTCGCGATCGAACTCCTTCGCGTAGCGCTGCTACCTGAACGGGACCCCCTGGGCTCCCCTGAACGTGGAACCGCGCAACACAGCGATCCTGCCGCGGACATGGATCGGAATCGGGACACGCGCCGGAATTTCGAAGGTTCCGCCGACATCGACACAGCTCACTGAGCGAATGCGCGTCAGTAGGCGGATGCCGGCCCGCCCGGCGCGATGCCGTGGTGGCGGGCGGCGACGTCCGGGTGCGCACGGGTGCGAGACTTCCACGCGTTCTGGCCGTACGTGGAGAAGATGGGGTTGGCCGGGTCGTCCTCGACACCGCGGGCGTGGTCGGCGATCTCGGCCGGGAGATCGAGCACGGGGACCTGCGCGTCGAGCGACGGGTTGAAGAAGTACGGGATCGACACGCGGTCGGTGCCCGGCGCAGGCGCCAGCACCCGGTGGCGGGTGGCGCGCAGGTAGCCGCGGGTCGCCACCTCGAGCAGCTCCCCGATGTTGACGATGAACGCGCCGGGCCGCGGCGGCGCGTCGATCCAGTCACCGTCGGCGCCCTCGACCTGCAGCCCCGCCGAGCCGGGCTCCACCAGCAGCAACGTCAAGACGCCCGAATCCTTATGCGCGCCAACGCCCTGCGGAGTCTCGTCACTGCCGGGGTACCGCACCACCTTGATCAGGGTCGCGGGCCGATCGGCGAATGCGGCATCGAAGGCGTCCTCGGGTGCGCCGAGCGCCGCGGCCCAGTGCGCCAGCAGCCGCCGCCCCAACGCGGACAGAGTGTGGTCCCATGCCTCGAACGCGGCGCGGAACTCCGGCAGAGCGGTCGGCCACAGGTTGGGGCCCTGCAGGTTCCAGAAGCCCTCGGCACCGTCGATCACCGGGCGCTCAGGCCCGATGTCCACCTGCTCGCGCCAGTCGACGGCCCCGTTGGTCAGCTCGCCGCCGAGCCGCGAGTAGCCCCGGAACTGGGGGCTGTCGCGCTGGCTGATCTCGTCCTTCGCCGCCGCGGGGAGCGCGAAGAACTCTCGGGCCACGCGCAGCACCCGCGCGGTGACCTCGTCTGGCACACCGTGACCGACCAGGTAGAAGAAGCCGGCGGTATGCGTCGCCCGCAGCAGGTCGGAACGGAAGCCGACGGGATCGATGTCCGCCGCGCCGAGGTCGAGAACGGGAAGCACGGTCCTCCAGTCTGCCGCACCCAGCGCGCGTGGAACGAGTTGCGCCCACCGGTGATTCGAATTCTTCCTAGCACACCTGCGGGTCGATGAGCAGCTTTCCGCCGCGCCGCTCGGCCGCGGGCGCCGCCACCAGGTCCCGCCCGAGCGGCCCACCCATGTGGTCGAACACGACGTCCGGGCCGTAGCGTCGGACTCGACGGCCACGACGATCGAGAGGACCGACCCGCACATGACGAGTGAAGAGGCGTCTCGGATCGCGCAGCTGATCGCCGCCGAGGAGAGCGCCGAGGCGCTGTTCGACGAGGTGACGACGCGCGGGCTGGTCGCGGCGGGCCGGACGGAGCTGGACGTGAGCGCCGCGATCCGGGAACTCGCCGCCGAACGGTTCGGCGTCACCCGCTACTGGCACAAGCGGATCGTGCGGGCAGGCGTGAACACCCTTGAGCCCTACCGGGAGAACCCGCCCGACCGGACGATCGAGCCCGACGACATCGTCTTCCTCGACTTCGGGCCGATCTTCGCGGAGTGGGAGGCCGACTTCGGCCGGACCTTCGTGCTGGGAGACGATCCGGAGAAGGCCGAGATCCGCGACTCGCTGGAACGGGTGTGGCTAGCGGGCCGGGCCGCGTTCGACGCCGATCCGGACATCACCGGAGACAGCCTGTACGAGGCCGTGTGCGACCTCGCCGCCGACGCGGGCCAGGTGTTCGGCGGCGAGATCGCCGGGCATCTGGTGGGCGACTTCCCCCACGAGCGCATCCCCGGCGACAAGGTGGCGTCGTACATCGCTCCGGGGTCACGCACGCGGCTACACGACCATCTCGTCGGCGGGCATCCGGCGCACTGGATCCTGGAGGTCCACCTGGTGGACAAGCGGCGTCGGTTCGGCGGATTCTTCGAGCAGCTGCTCGACATCCGGCGTGACGAACGCTGAAACCGGTACGGCCTACTGCCGCGAGCGCACGGTGGCGATGGGCAGGACCTCGATCTTCCGATCCGGTTCCGTGAGGACCGTGAGGAACCCGGGCTCGGCCTCGAGGACGTAGCCGTGGACCATGCCGGAGTCGGTGGTGATCGCCTCTTCGGGGACCCACGGGGTGGTGAGGACGCCCGCCAGGACGAGCAGAAGAACTCCGGCGATCAGCCGGGTCCGCCGGAACAGGAAGACCACCACCTCGCGGCGGCGGCCGTGGCGCCACATGAGGCGGGCCGCCACGACGACGCCTGCGAGCACCGCCGCTGCGACGGGTAACCACCAGTAGGTGAACGTGTGGATGAGGGAGATCGCCGACGCCGTCAGAACCGCGGTGACGAGCACTGTGTCGGCGACCGACCGATTCTTGTCGATCGGCCACACGAGGTGCAGTACCGCTATCGGAAGCGCCATCACCACCAGGGCCGCGGTGTACGCGGAATCGGCCATGAGTGTGCCGAGGATGATGGTCGCCACACCATCGATGTCTGTGACGGCCATGATCTCGGATGCGGTGCGCCAGTTCCAATCCGAGACCGCCAGCAACCGCAGCAGGAGGAACAGCACCGCGGCGCCGAGCCCGAGGGTCAACGACTGTCCTATCGCGAGAACGGCTTCGGCGCCTCCCTCCTCGGAGGCATCCTGCGGGCCGGTCGTCGCATCTGACGTATCCCCACTGCTCACGGGCTCAGTCTCGCCCAGATGTGGTGCGCGATCCAGCGCGTACGCCGCGTGCGGTGGCGCGTGTCTATGGCATCCACCGCACGACGGTCTCTCAGCGACGGTGCGCGGGCGGGCAAGACGGGCTGATAGCCTGCCGTGGACGGCGCCGACGGGACGCCGAGTCGTGGAACGTCCGCCCCAGCCGGGGTTCCATCGGCGAAGGGGACTCGCCCTCACTGTCGTTGAACGTCGTAGGCAATCTCTGAGCACCGCGCCGCCGGGGGCGAGGGTGTCGACAGGAGGCTTGCCATGACGAAAGACGGCGGTTTCAAGAAGGTGGTGCGGCAGCACGCTCAGGACACCGGTCAGCGCTACACCGAGGCACTGACCGACCTGGAAGGCATCGGCGGGCGAATGCACCACGAGCCCGCGGGTGCGCGTCTCCTCGCCCATCTCCACGATTGCTACGACATCGCGCCGGTCGCGGCGGCCAGGCTCAGCGTGCACAAAACCTACGTCTTCCGCATCGACCGTAAGGACGGTGACCCGTGGGTCGCACGGGCCTTTCCACCGGCCCGCCGCAGGGCAGCTGTCGAAGGTGACGCCGCGATCCTGCGGTTCCTGGAGCGACAGGGCTATCCCGCGGAGCGCCTCGCGGCGGAGGACGCGGTATCCGACTTCGACGGCAGCGCGGTCCTCGTGACCCGCTTCATCGAGGGTGGCCGGCTTCCCGACGGCGCACAGAAGTTCGCGATGATGGGCGACCTGCTGGGGCGGCTCCACGCGCTGCCCGACGGCGAGTCCGTCAGCCGACCAGGCGGAGCGACCGGTGAGGATCCCACCCGGGAGGGCGCCCCGCGCCACGACCTGCTGGCCGCCCTGGCATTCCTCGACGCCGTGGACACCAAGGTTCCGGCCTCCGAGCGCAAGCGATTCGAGCGGCTGCGGAACGAGGTCCGCTCGGCCGACGACGGCCACGGTCTTCCCGAGGCACTACTGCACGGAAACCTCCTCCACGCCCCCGATCACGCCATCCTGAGCGAGCACGGCCCAGTCGCGATCAACTGGAAGGCATCCGGTCGCGGACCGCGCATCGCCGACCTGGCCTATCTGATCTGGGGCACGGGATCGTGGAACCCGCGGCGGCCGAACCAGGAGCACATCGACGCTGCCGTGGGCACCTACCGCCGACACATCCAGCCGACCAACGACGAACTCGACCGGCTCGAGGCGGTCATGTACATCCGGACGCTCTACCTGACCTCCTTCGGTTACCGGCGTGCCGTCGCCAACGGCTCGCCATTCGACGAATGGGGCTTCATCGGACCACGGGACTACTTCAGCGCTACCGCAGCCGCGACCCGAGCCGCGTTCCGCCGGTAGGTCACGCATCCGGTCGGGCGCTGAGAGTCGGGGCGATATCGGCAGTCGGACGTGCTGCTCAGGTGGCGTCGTAGTCGGTGCGGTTCGCGAGGACCTCGTCCATGTGGCTCTGCGCCCAGTGTCTGAGGCCACGTGTCATGTCGTGGAGCGACAGGCCGAGGTCCGTCAGTCGGTACGAGACGGTGACGGGGACAGTCGGTGTCACGGAGCGGGTGAGTAGGCCGTCACGCTCCAGCGACCGCAGCGTCTGGGTCAGCATCTTCTGGCTGACCCCGGCCAGCAGGCGAGAGATCTCGGAGTAGCGCATCGCCCGTGGAGCGTGCGACGACGCGTCGGGGCGGCCGGAAGTGTCGCCCCCCAGCGCACACAGAACCAGCACGACCCACTTGTCGGAGATCCGGTCGAGCAGCTGTCGACTGGGACAGGCCGCCAGGAACGCGTTGTACTCGACCTTGGCCTGGGCTCGCTTCTGAGCGGCATTCGTCGTCGCCAACCTGATCACACCTCTCCCTGTGGGGGGTTACGCACTTATGGGTGCCTACTTCCGAAGAGGAAGTGACTCCCCGATCATGGTGCCCGGAGGCGGAACGCGCCACCCCGATCAAGGAGCAGAACACGCACGATGAACGCATCCTCTACCGCACTTCCCGGCGGCACCTGGGCTCTGGGCGACTCGACCGTGACACGGTTCGGTTACGGCGCGATGCAGCTCGCGGGCCCGTGGGTCATGGGGCCGCCCGCCGATCGCGAGGGCGCCCTGGCCGTACTACGCGAGGCGGTCGCGGCGGGTATCACTCACATCGACACCAGCGTCGCGTACGGACCGCGCGTCACCAATGCGCTGATCCACGAGGCGCTGCATCCCTACCAGGAGTCGTTGTTCATCGCCACCAAAGTGGGGGCGAACCGCGACGCGCAAGGCGGCTGGCCCACGGCCCGGCGACCCGAAGACCTGCACAAGCAGATCCACGAAACCCTCCAGACCCTCGGGGTCGAGACCCTCGATCTGGTCAACATGCGCATGGGCGATGCCCAAGGCCCCAAGCCCGGTTCGCTCACCGAGTCGTTCGAGACGCTCGTCGAGCTCCAGCGAAACGGTGTGGTCAGGCACCTCGGGGTCAGCAACGTCACGGCCGAGCAGGTCGCCGAGGCGCGCGGAATCGCCCCGATCGTGTGCGTGCAGAACGGCTACAACCTCGCCCACCGCCACGACGACGACCTGATCGACCGACTCGCCGCAGACGGCATCGCCTACGTGCCGTTCTTCCCGCTGGGAGGCTTCACGCCGCTTCAGTCCGAGGCACTGACGGCGGTCGCCGCTCGACTGGAGGCGATGCCGATGTCCGTCGCATTGGCCTGGCTGCTGCAGCGCTCGCCGAACATCCTGCTCATCCCCGGCACATCATCGACGGCGCATCTGCGCGAGAACATCGCCGGCGCCGGCCTCGCCCTCTCCGATGACGACGTGGCCGAGCTGGAGCGCATCGGCCGCTGAACGACTTACGCGTTACGCCCGCGGTGGGTGACGGACGGGGCACGTCGAGGTCTGCTCGATCGGTGGCCTCGACCGCCGGAAGATCAGGGGGGTGCCCCGGGAAGCGGGTCGGCCCCGGAAGCCTGCTCCGCCGGGCGCGGTCCGGTGATCGACTCGGCGGCTACCGCGTGCGCGCGACGCACCGCGATCAGTGCTTCGAGGTCGGCGCCTTGCTCCATCAGTGTCTCGGCGAGTTCGAGCTGGTCCACTACGTCGTGCACCTTCTGCGCGGTCCGTTCCTGCTCGGTTCGGGCGGCGCGCGCATCGACCTCTGCAGCCCGGTGTGCCTCGTCGACGGCCTGCTGGGCGGCGAACACTGCGTCGAGCCGGTAGCGGTTGACAATGCCTCCGTAGACCGGAAGACCCACGGTGAGTCCCAGCCACCACGGCCATGCGTCGGAGTGCGGTGCCGCTTGAAGAACCTCCCAGCTCATCGCGGCGGCGATCAGCGAGGCGCCGACTGCGATCCCGATCGCCGCACGGCGGGATGCCAGCTTCGCGCCCGCCACCCCGGTCGCCAAGTACGCGAAAAGCGCTGTCACCCATGTGGAATGGGCCAGCGGTAGCACCAGGGCACCGCTCGCCGCGAATAGCGCGACGATCGCCACCCGCTGCCACGAGGGCAGCGACGTCCACGGGAAGATCGAGGCGACGGCGCATGCCGACGACAACACCACCAGGGCCGTCGCGAGGGGACGCCACACGATCGGACTGGTATGCCACTGATCCGCAGTGATCGCGATGGTGGCCAGTACGAGTACCGACCGGACCAGCGAGTCCGGGAACCGTTCCACGCGCTGCGGGACCGATGTGGTCGTCGGGAGCGACGTGGTCATAGCGCCGCCACCTCCTCAGCGGGTTCGTCGACCGTGCCGGAACGTCGGGCGGCTAGCAGCGCGACGTAGCGGTGCGTGAAGTACGCCGGGATGCCCAGCCCGATCGCCTGATACGCGATCCGCACCACGGTCGGCGCCGAGAGGGCGTCGCACGCGTAGGCGGCGACGGCTACGGCGGTGAACGACGCCGACCACACCAGGGTGAGCACCATGTTCATGCGCAAGAAGACGGGCGAGTCCCACACCTCGCGCGGCGCTCTCCCGCGAGCGATCCCGGTCGTGAACGGCCGACGGACGGCCAGGCTCGCCCAGGCGACCAGCGCCAACCATACGGATGACAGCGCGCCGTCGTATCGCTCGGCACCCGAATGCATTTCGACGAAGGCGAACACGGTGAGCGCTGCGAAGTAGACCAGTGCGCCGATATCGAGGATCTGACCGTCGAAGCCGGCCCCCGCGCGGCGCTCCCGCCACAGTAGGCCGGCGCTGAGCAGGAGTGCAGCGAGTGCACCCCACTGCCAGCCGACCACCGACAGGACTGAGAACACGATCCAGGGTAGGAAACCTTTGAGGTACGTCATGACCGGACCTCTCCGCGGTCTTGGTGGCAGATGCCTCACGGCCGCTTCTCTACGACCGTACCCCGACGGGTCACTCCTCGGCGCCGCCCGCGCCAACGACACTGCACCCCAAGTTGATCGAGCTGCACGAATCCACCTTCGGCTGCCGGCCGTGGGTCGAAGTGCGGTCGCCTTGCACTACTGCACCGTCACGACCGAACTCGACGCCTTCTACCTCGGACTGCCTCGCACAGACCCCGCGAGGCGCTCTGATCCGTCGCGCTTGCGTTTCGGTCCCCTGGAACCGCCGTCTCGAAGGGGCTTCTACCTGCGGTGATTGTGGAGCCAACAGGACAACTATCGAACCCTCAGGGTCCACTTTGCCGGATGCTTCGTTCGTAGCCGTGGCCCACCTGCCGGCTCCGGACCACGCTGGCCACCATGACGATCACGCGCGAGGAGCTCCATGCGCTGGTCGATCGCGTACCGGCACAGGACCTCGATCGGGCTGCCAGCGCACTGTCCACATTGACCGACGGGAGTCCCGCTCGGCGACGTCCCCGTTCGTTAGCCTCAGCCTTTCATCGAATTCTCGACAGGGCCGCGTCGTTCATGAAGAAAGGTGCTCTGAGCTGGGGGAATACGGGTTACCACGCCACGTATTCGTCCCGACTCGAGGAACACCTTCCAGGTGAGTAAGTCTACGTCCTTCTACCCGACACCCGCGGTCGACACGGCCGGGACGCATATCGTCTCGCACGCGGGTGCGGTGGTGTTGCTGCGGACCGCGGAGAAGGCGGGTCTGACCTGCGGGTTGTCCGCCGGGACGCGGCCGTGGCGCAAACGATCGGCGGTGCACGATCCGGGGAAGACCCTGCTGGATCCGGCGGGTCGATCGCCGTGGGCGGGGACTGCCTGGCGGATCTGAATCAGCTCCGGGCCGAACCGGGTGTGTTCGGTGCCGTGGCGTCGGATCCGACCGTGTCCCGGCTGATCGGCTCGCTCGCCTCCGACCCGGCTCGGGCGTTGTCGGCGATCGCATCGGCGCGGGCTGTCGCCCGCTCTCGGGTGTGGGCGCCGGCCGGCGATACGGCACCCGATCACGGCGTCACCGCCGACGCGCCGTTGGTGATCGACCTGGACGCCACCCTGATCACCGCCCACAGTGAGAAAGCGGATGCTGCTCCGAACTTCAAGCGCGGGTTCGGGTTCCACCCGCTGTGCGCGTTCGCCGACCACGGCACCGGCGAACCCCTCGCCATCGTACTGCGGCCGGGGAACGCCGGATCGAACACCGCCGCCGACCACATCACCGTCCTCGGCCAGGCCCTCGCCCAGTTCCCCGGGGAGCCCGGGTACCGCGTAGGCCGGAAGGTACTGGTCCGCGCCGACGCCGGCGGCGGCACCCACGAATTCCTCACCCACCTCACCAGACGCCGCCTCACGTATTCGATCGGCTTCAGCCTCACCGACACGATCGTCGCCGCCGTCGACGCGGTGCCCGAGGCCGGCTGGATACCGGCGGTCGACGACGACACCGGCACGCTGCGGGACGGCGCCTGGGTGGCGGATGACCCACCTGGTGGACTTGAGTTCCTGGCCTGCCGGCGCGAGCGAGTACGGGATGGACTACGAGATCGGGCAATACATCGCCAGCAAGAAGGGCGAGCCGCTGCCGGGAAAGCCCAGGAACCGGATCACGGACGAACGCCTGGCACTGGTGGTCCGTAGGTCGAAGTCGCACAAGGCCGGAGCCCGCATATATGGCCGGGCGGAACGGGTCCAGGTCACGCGTGCAGTGCGCTACTCCGACGGCACGACCAGGAACATCGACTACGAGACGCTGGTGTTCCGGCCGGATCAGGTGGACCCGTTCAACGTCGCGAACGAGGGGCTGACGCCGTCGGCAAACACTGCGTCTCGCCTCACCGAGAATCAGCTGCGCGCCCTGCGCGCGTACGAGGCGTACACGGGCGACGGTGGCCTGACCCCCGACGGAGCTGGGCCGCAAGATCCTCGCCGAGGAGGGCGAGGACAACGCCATCCGGCCCGAAACGCTCTGGGAGGCGGTCAAGCGTCTTCACGCCCTCGACCTGGTGCTCGTCACCCACACCGCGAGGTATCGAAGTCGTACATCTGCGCGCCGAAGGGCTGGGACACACTCATCGAGACCGGGCAGATGTCCGCGGAGGCCGCGCAACCCCGCCGCGATCACATCAACACCGACGGCACCCCGAGGTTCGCCGCCGAGTACGACCGGATCGCGCGGGAGCTGTGCGAGACCTACGGCCAGGACGCCTTCCGGCGGCTCAACGCTCCCGCGAAGCGACCGTTCGACGCCGTGTGGCAGGCGTACCAACAGCAGCCGAACGGCACGCCCCTGGAGAGCATCGAAGCCCTCGGGCACGCCGAGATCGCGCCCGAGTACGCCGGCCTCACCGACAAGCCGGAGGATTGACCCGCAGTGCCGATAGGTATTGCGTTTATTTCGATTAGTCGGCAGACTGGCTACATGAGTACACCCACCGCACCCCGCAGAAAAGGAACATTCTTCCCTCCGACCGACGCCACCGACCTCGACGCCCTCATGGACCTGTCGAAGTTCCTCGATCACCACGAGGAGCCTGCCGCGCTCCTCGGCCCGGACGGGGACCAAATCCCCCTCCCACTAGAGGTCTACAACACGTTGACGCGGATCGTGGACGCCATGCGCGCCCACCGCGCGGTCGTTGTCGCTCCGATCGACCAGAAGCTCTCGACGCAGGAGGCCGCCGACTACCTCGGCATCAGCCGCCCCACCCTCATCAAACTGCTAGACAGCGGAAAGATCCCGCACGAGACCGTCGAAGGGAGCCGCCACCGGCGCGTGGAGCTTGGCGACCTGCTCGACTACCAATCGCAACGTGCGGTGGAGCGACGTAAGGCGTTGCGAACCCTCGTGGACGACGCAGAGGAGAGCGGCCTGTACGACGTGCCGGCCGAGGATTACCGCGAGGCCGTACGTGCCGCTCGCCACGAGATCGCCGAGGAGCACAAGGGGTAATGGCAGGGTTTCGCGTCGTGCTCGATGCATGTGTCTTGGTTCCGATCTACAGAGTCGATCTGCTCCTGACATTTGCCGAGCAACGCGCGTACTTTCCACTGTGGAGCGACCGCATCATGGACGAGACTGCGCGCGGCATCCACCGGGCGACGAAGGGGCGCGTCTCCGAGGAGCGGGCTCGTACTCGGGTCGACGCCATGAACGACGCCTTCGAGGACGCCTGCGTGGAAGGGTGGGAACCGCTCGAAGCGGCGATCACGGGTATGCCTGACCCTGACGATCGTCACGTTGTCGCGGCTGCCGTCAGGGGGCACGCGTCGGCCATCGTCACCGACAACACCAAGGACTTCCCGAAGGCCGTCCTGGAGCCGCTGGGGCTGCACACTCGCAGCTCCGACCGGTTCCTCTTGGACCTACTCCACCGAAATCCGGCGCGCGCGGTCGCGTGTGTGGCCCAAACCGCCGACAAACGCGGCCACCCGCCCGTGACCACCGAGACGTTCCTCGAAGCTCTCGCAGCCTCTGGCGCAAAGGGGTTTGTCCGAGAGATCACACCCTACTTCGAATCAGGGAGCTGAAACTCGTAGACCCCGGAGATATCTCCGGGGTCTACGAGTGCACGGGATACACGGCCCTTCCGCAATCAGAGTGCGTTGATGCGTTCGTGAAGCTGACCGGAGTGGATCAGGGACCGCAGGATGTAGTGGGTGAGGTTGCGGAAGCCGAGGGCGATGCCGCGGAGGTGTTCGAGGCGGC
>NZ_BAABFR010000090.1:0-22029 GCF_039541155.1 Tsukamurella soli | reverse complement strand
GCCCCGCTCGCCGCTGTCGCCGCTCCCGCTCCGCTCGCCGTCGGCCGCGAGCCCGCCCCGCTGCGACCGCGGCGCGAACTCGCCGAGCCAGGCGGGTTCGGTGTCGAGCAGGTCTTCTCCGGACCTCTCCGGATCCGTCTCGGGTCGTCTCTGATCCATGTCCGCACCGTAGGCGCGCACACCGTCCCGGAATCCTGCCCGAGCGGCCCTCAGAGCCCGGTCTGTGCACAACTCCGGATCTGTGGACAACAGGCCCCGCGTCGGTGCCACGTGTCGTACCCGGGGTGTACAGGGCGACCCGGAAGACCCCCGTCTACGGCCGCACCGGTGCCACCGACACCCCCAGCGCGCCGGGCCCGAGGTGCGCGGCGATCGTCCCCCCGAACGAGCCCACCACCAGCTGCTCCAGCGCCGGCACACGCCGCCTGAGCTCGGCCGCCACCGCCTCCGCCGCGGCCGGCGCGGTCACGTGGTGCACCGCCATGCGGGCCGGCGCCTCACCGGCATGCGCCACCGCGAGGTCCGTGACCTGGGTTCGGGCGCGGGCGACGGTGCGCGTCTTGCGCACGGTCGCGATCCGGCCGTCGGCGATCCGCAGCACGGGCACGATCGACAGTGCGCCGCCCAGCAGCGCAGCCACCACGCTCACCCGCCCACCGGCACGCAGGTGCTCGAGGGTCGCGGCGCAGAAGTAGCCCTCGGACTCGGCGAGTACCGCGTGCGCGGCCTCGGCCACCTCCTCGCGGGGAGCGCCGGTCGCGGCCACCCGCACGGCCTCCAGCACCGCGAAGCCCAATGCCATGTCGATGCTGCGCGAGTCGATCACGGTGATCGGGCCGCCGATCTGGTCGGCAACGCTACTGGTCACGGAGTATGTCGAGCTCAGGTGCGACGACATCACCACCGCCACCACACCGTCGCCGCCCGAGCGGGCCAGCGCTGCGTCGAGCACCGCGCGCACCTCTCCGGGCGCCGGCCCCGACGTGGTGATCCCGTCGGCGACGAAGCACTCGGTAGGCAGCGGCGAGCCGTCGTCGAGGAACTCCCCGGCCGAGGTCAGGATGTGCAGCGGCAGCACCGCGATGCCCGCGGCGGCGAAGCCCTCGGCCCCCAGCGCGGCCGACGCGTCGGTGACCACGATGACCGTCACAGCTGCACCTCCGGGCCCAGCGCCGCCGCAACCCGGTCCGCGACCCGGCGGTGCACGTCGAACGACCAGTGGATCCCATCGATGTTGTTGGCCCCCAGGTCGAAGGCCCACTCGCTCAGGTCGCCGACCGGGATGTAGGCGACCCCGGCACGGTCGGCCCACCGCCGCATCGCGGTGTCGGTCCGGGCCCGGCCCGGGTGGGCGTACCCGTAGGCGTAGGCCCGGTGCGTCGGAGGCGCGAGCACCGCGAGGGGCGCCGCAGGCCGGAGCGTCGTCACCGCGGCGCGGATCCGCTCCAGGTACTCGACGGTGACGGCGGGCGGCAACGCCATCGGCCACCCGACCGGGGCGAACCGACGCTGCATCCGCCCGTAACCGTCCCGCACGCGTGCCCGCAGTGCGGCCGGCCGGATATATCGGATGGACTCCCGCAACGCGGTGGGTACGGGCGAGGGCAGCGAATCCATACCGCCCAGCGCCAGCACGACCGCGTCGACCTCGGGCATCGCGGCCCATACCCGCGGATCCTGCGTGACGGCCCACCAGCCGTCGCGCGTGGTCCACCCGACGCGCCCCACCAGTTCCGCCGACAGCCCGAGCCGCCCGGCGACCAGGTTCGGCCAGATCCGGGGGTCGTCGGCGGGGAGCCCGCCCTGGGGGCCGTAGTACCCGAGCGAATCGCAGAGGACCAGGAGACGACCGGGGCGAGCGGAGATGGGAGCCGTCACAGCACGTCGTGCGCCACGTCTGAGGAGGCGTTCCATACGTCCAGGCGCCAGCGGGGCCCGTCGCCGTGGCCGCTGACCTGGACCCAACTGCAGTTGCCGAGGCCGCCGAGCACGGGCCAGCTCTCCAGCGGCAGGTCCAGGAGGCGCGCGGTGAGCGCGGCGATCAGGCCGCCGTGTGCCACCAGGATGACGGGGCGCTCGCTCGTGCCCCACTCCGGCAGCCCGGCGATGAGCTCATCGACGAGCGGCAGCCCACGCGTCGCCACGTCGAGTCGGGACTCGCCCCCGGGCGGTGCCCACGTCGGCGCGTCGCGCCACCGCGCACGCGAACCGGGCATGTAGCCGTCGACCTCGACGTGGCTCTTGCCCTGCCACTCACCCAGCATGGTCTCGCGCAGCCGCACGTCCGTGGTGACGGGGACGCCGGTCGCGGCGCCCACCGCGTCGGCGGTGTCCTTGGCCCGCTGCAGGTCGGAGGAGATGATGCGGAGCGGGTCGCGGTCGGCGAGTGCGGCACCTGCGGCCTTGGCCTGCCGCCGTCCGAGGTCGGTGAGTTCGATGTCGAGCTGCCCCTGCATCCGGGCCTCGGCGTTGTACGGGGTCTGGCCGTGCCGCAGCAGCAGCAGGCGGCGCACCGTGGGCGTCATCCGTTCGATCGACGAGTCGAGGTCGTCCTCCACCTTCATCGTTCCCTCTCCCCCGTCCGGGCGCCTATGCCTCGACCTCGACCACGGGGCAGTCCTTCCACAGCTTCTCGAGCGCGTAGAACTGCCGCTCCTCCTCATGGAAGACGTGCACCACGATGTCGAGGTAGTCGAGCAGGGTCCAGCGACCCTCGCGTGTGCCCTCGCGCCGGGTCGGCTTGTACCCCGCCTCGCGGAGCTGATCCTCGACCTCCTCGACGATGGCGTTCACCTGCCGTTCGGTGGCCGCCGACGCGATCACGAAGCACTCGGTCAGCACCAGCTGCTCCGACACGTCCAGCACCACCACGTCGGTCGCGAGCTTGTCGCTCGCCGCCCGCGCCGCGATCGTCGCCATCGCTCGGGCACCCTCGGATGCGGTCACATTCCTCCTCGGTCGTCGGGGGTTCCCGGGCCCACCATCGGCGCCTCCGGGCCGGGCCCACGTTCGGGCCGGCTCGAGTACAGCCTCCGCTTGGCGATGTACTGCACCACGCCGTCGGGCACCAGGTACCACACGGGCCGGCCCGCATCGGCGCGGGCGCGGCACTCCGTGGACGAGATCGCCAACGCGGGGACCTCGACGAGGAACAATCTATCCCGCTGCGCATCGCTGAGGTGATCCGCGGCGAGGTGGTAGCCCGGACGGGTCACGCCTACGAACGTGGCCAGCGAGAACATCTCCTCCCAGTCCTGCCACGACAGGATCGACGCGAGCGCGTCGGCGCCGGTGATGAAGAACAGATCGGTGTCGGGACGCAGCGAGCGCAGGTCCTTCAGGGTGTCCACGGTGTACGTGTCGCCCGCGCGGTCGATGTCGACGCGGCTCACGGAGAACCGCGGGTTGGACGCCGTCGCGATCACCGTCATCAGGTACCGGTCCTCGGCGGCGGTCACCTGCCGCTTCTGCCACGGCCGCCCGGTGGGGACGAACACCACCTCGTCGAGCCCGAACCGGTCCGCAACCTCACTGGCCGCCACGAGGTGCCCGTTGTGGATGGGATCGAACGTGCCACCCATCACCCCCACCCGTCGGCGCGCGCCGGAGGCCGGCAGGGACACGGACTGCTCGGGGGACATGAGGATCAATCGTATGGGGCATGCCGGTGCCCGACGGTGCCGGGTCGTCCCGCCCGAGCGCAACCGTCGCGGCGTGCGAACCCGGCACAGGAGGGTCTCCGCGCAGCGGCCGGCGGACGGGCCGCCCAGCGGACCATCGGCAACCTGCTGCCGGGTGCGATCCCGCCGCGGCCCGTCACACGGGCAGCAGTCGCGCGATCACGTCCGCCAACTGGCCCGCGGTCCGGCATTCGTACATGTCGACGATCTCGCCGTACCGGTCCGCCACCGAGTCACCGGTCCCCCACGCCCCGCGCCGCTCCGGGTTGAGCCAGAACACGTGCCGCGCACGCTCGGTGAGCTCGACCAGCGAGTCGAGAGCGGGATCGGTGTAGTTGGTGCGCGCGTCGCCGAGGATCAGCAGGGTCCCGCGGTGGGTGACGGCGTCGGGGAACTCGTCGACGAACCGGCGCAGCATCCCGCCGTAGTCCGATCCCCCGAACCGCGACACCTTCGTCTCCCGGATCACGCGGTCGAACATGCCCACCACGGAGTCCACCGTCAACGCGCGGGTGGGGTCGATGTAGTCGGTGATCTCGTCGACGCCGTCGACGAACCCGAACACCCGGATCTTCGAGAACTCGGCGCGCAGCGAATGCGTCAGCAGCAGTGTGAAGTTGGAGAACCCGGCCACCGACCCGGACAGGTCGCACAGCAGCACCAGCTCGGGCCGGCTCGGCCGCGGCCTCCGGTGCACCAGGTCGATCGGCACGCCGCCGGTGGACATGGAGCGGCGCAGGGTGCGCCGCAGATCGATCGGGCCACGGCGGGCCCGCCTGCGCCGCACCATCAGTCGTGTGGCGAGGATCCGGGCGAGTGGGCGCACCGTCGCCTCCATCCGCTTGAGCTCGGTGCGGGTGGCGGAGAAGAACGCCACGTTCTCGGGCAGCTTCGGCGCCGCGTACTCGACCACGTTCTCGGCGCCCTTACGCGCCGCCATCGCCACCTGGGTCAGCTCGCGGACCCGCTCCGAGAGCCCCGCGACGCGCTCGCGGGCCACCGCACGCGCCGACTCGTACTCGAACGAACCGGGCGCCGCCCCCTCCTCGCTCGCTGCAGCCAGCAGGCCGTCGGCGATCGCCGCGATCAGCGTCTGCGGGTTCAACGCCTTGAGCGCCTGATACGCGGAATACGCGGTGCCCGTGCCGGATCGGTACCGGCCGAGCTGTTCGACGATCTGCGACACGATCCCGTCGTGGTCGCCGCCGGTCACCAGCGCGGCGATCGCCTCCTGCCGGAGGGCGTCGCGCACCTCGTCGGGATTCCCGGCACCCGGCATCGCCACGTCACCATCGGGCGTCGACGGTGCCGTGCCCGCGTCGTCCACGGCGGTGGTTGCCGGCGCACCCAACCCGGGCCGAGACGGGAACCACAGATCGAAGACCACGTCGAACACCTTGCGGTGCAGCGACTCCCGTAGCAGCACGGCCGCCAGACCCGCGCGCAGCTGCGCGCGGTCGGAGAGGTCGAGCACGCCGAGTACCTCGACGGCGGTGATCGCCTCCGACGGCCCGATCGCGAGCCCGCGGCCGCGCAACGCGCGCACGAAGTCGTGCACGTGCTCGTCGAGCCGCAGCCCGTAGGCTGCGACCTCGCCCCGCCCGGACCCCGTCGCCACCGCTACAGCCCGAGAGCCGCTGTGGCCGTGTCGATATCGGCGCGGTGCTTGAGCACGACACCGAGCGTCGACGCGAGCGCCGTCCGATCGACGGCGGCATTGGGGTTCTTCGCCACGCCCAGCGCGAGCAACGTGCGCGCCCAGTCGATCGACTCCGACACCGACGGCTTCTTCTTCAGCTCCATGCCGCGCAGCCGCGTGATCACGCGGAGCAGCTGCTGCGCCAACGTCTCCGGCAGCTCCGGCACCCGGCTGCGGATGATCGCCAGCTCGAGCTCGGTGTCGGGGAAGTCGATGTGCAGGTACAGGCAGCGCCGCTTGAGCGCCTCCGACAGCTCGCGGGTCGCGTTGGAGGTCAAGAACACCAGGGGTTTCCGCTCGGCGACGATCGTACCCAGCTCGGGCACCGTCACCGCGTAGTCGGACAGCACCTCGAGCAGCAGGCCCTCGAATTCGAGATCCGCCTTGTCCGCCTCGTCGATCAACAGCACGGTCGGCCCGGTCCCCCGCACCGCCTGCAGCAGCGGCCGCGGCAGCAGGAACTCCTCCGCGAACACGTCCGAACGGGTCTCGTCCCAGTCGCCTCCGCTGGCGCCCGCGGCGGTGCCGGCCTGGATCCGCAGGATCTGCTTGGCGTGGTTCCACTCGTACAGAGCCCGCGCCTCGTCGATGCCCTCGTAGCACTGCAGCCGCACGAACCGCGCTGCCCGAGCCTGCGCGCACGCCCGCGCCAGCTCCGTCTTGCCAACACCCGCGGGCCCCTCGACCAGCAGCGGCTTACCGAGGCGGTCGGCGAGGAACACCGCGGTCGCAGTGGCCTTCGACGGGATGTAGCCGGTCTCCGCCAGCGCTGCCGCGACGTCCTCGACGCTCGCGAACAACCCGCTCGGCGCCGGAGCTGTCACCGGCGACCCGCTCGCTCCGCTCCCGGCGCCGGCGACATGCGACCCGCTCGCTCCGCTCCCGGCGCCGGTCAGGACTTCGCCTTCCGTGCCAGCACCTCTTTGGCGAATCCCTTGGACGCGATGTCGGCCGCCATCTTGACGCCCTTCTTCATCACGAACCCGGGCAACTTCACCTTGGGGTCGATGTACATGTCGACCAGCACATGCACCGTGCCGTCGTCCTTCGGGGTGAGCAGGTAGTACCCGCCCTGCGCGCGCACGGCCATACCCTCGCCGACGGTGTCCCACGCGCACTTGTTCTCGGTGAACTCGTACTTGAAGGTCAGCTTGTCGGTGATGCCCACCAGCCCGGCCTCCACCTCGACGAGGCTGGGGCTGCCGTTCGCGTCGCGCTCGAGCACCTTGGCGCTCTTGTGCGACGACGACCACCGGGGCAGTGAATCGATGTCCAGCAGCGTCGCGTACGCGAGCTCGGCAGGCGCATCGATGTCGAACTCGATCTTCTCGTTGATGGCTCCCATGCGAGCAACGTACTCTCCGCCGACGACTACTCCGGTGAGGGTCCGCTCGCTCCGCTCCCGACTACTTCGGCCGGGTGTGCCCATCGCCCGTGACGATCCACTTCGTGGATGTCAGCTCGGGCAGTCCCATGGGCCCGCGGGCGTGCAGCTTCTGGGTCGAGATGCCGATCTCGGCGCCGAACCCGAACTGCTCGCCGTCGGTGAAGGCGGTAGAGGCGTTGACCATCACGGCGGCCGCGTCGACCCGCGCGGTGAAGGCGCGTGCCGCCGCGAGATCGCCGGTCACGATGGCCTCGGTATGCCCGGTGCCGTACCGGTCGATGTGCGCGACGGCGTCGTCGAGACCGTCGACGAGCTTCACCGCGATGTCCAGGCTCAGGTATTCATCGGCCCAGTCGGCCTCCGTCGCGGGGACCATGCCGGCCTCGTCGCCGTGCACGATCACCCCCCCGGCCTGGAATGCCGACAGCAGCGAGTCCAGCAGGCCCGGTGCGCACGCCCGGTCCACGAGCACGGTCTCGACGGTGTTGCACACCGACGGCCGCCGAGTCTTGGCGTTGAGGATCAACCGCAGCGCCATCTCCGAGTCGGCGGCGGAGTGCACGTAGATGTGGCAGTTGCCCACGCCGGTCTCGATGGTCGGCACCGTCGCCTCGGCGACCACGGCGGCGATCAGCCCGGCGCCGCCGCGCGGGATCACCACATCGACCAGGCCGCGGGCACGGATGAGAGCGGTGACCGACGCGCGGGTGTCCGATGGCAGCAGCGCCACGGCGTCGGGGTCGATGCCGGACGTGGCGAGCGAGTCTCGCAGCACGGCGACCAGTGCGGCGTTCGACGATGCGGCCGAGCTCGATCCGCGCAGCAGCACGGCGTTGCCCGACTTGAGGGTCAGCCCGAAGGCGTCGACGGTGACGTTGGGACGCGCCTCGTACACGATGCCCACCACGCCGATCGGCACCGCGACCTGCCGCAGCTCCAGCCCGTTGGGCAGCGTGGAGCCGCGCAGCACGTTCCCGATCGGGTCCGGCAGCCCGGCCACCTGCCGCAACCCCGACGCGATGCCGTCGATCCGGGCCTGCGTCAGCGCGAGCCGGTCGATCAGGCTCTCCTCGGTGCCGGCGGCGCGAGCGCGGGCCACGTCCTCCCCGTTCGCCGCGAGTACCGACGGTGCCGCGCCCAGGATCGCGTCCGCGGCCGCATGCAGCGCGGCGTTCTTCTGATCCGTGGTCAGCCCGGCGAGCTTCCGCGACGCCGCCTTGGCGGCGCGGGCCAGCCGCTGGACGGTGGCGACGACGTCGCCGCCTGCGGGATCGGTCCGGTCCGTGGTGTCGGTCGGCGTGCTCATCCGACCAGGATACGGACATCGACCGCACCGACCGTGCGCGCCCCGAGGACGCATCTCCGCAGAACGACCCCAGGAGCGCCGCGAGGCCCGTATCCGGGACGGCGACGGTGGCAGGGCAGGTCTGCGGAGACCTGCACCGGTATGGGGTATAGAAGTGGTCATGACGACACCGCCGCTGGGCCGCTTCGGAATCTGGACAGGTGTACTGGACGGGGTGCCGCTCGGCGAGGCGCGGGAGGTCGTCGCCGAACTCGACGAGCAGGGCTGGGGCAGCCTGTGGTTCGGCGAGGCCTACGGCCGCGAGGCGATGACCGCCGCGCAGGCCTGGCTGGGCGCCTCGCGGCGGATGGCGATCGGCACGGGCATCGCGTCGATCTACGCGCGCGACGCGGTATCCACCGCCGCCGCCGCACGCACGCTCGAGGCCGCGTACCCGGGCCGGTTCGTGTTGGGCCTCGGCGTCTCCCACGCACCGCTGGTGGAGCGGATGCGCGGGCACAGCTACGGCAGACCCGTGACGGCGATGCGCGAGTTCCTCGACGCGCTGGACCGGGCGCCCGCGGCCGTGCCCGGCGAGCAGAGCCTGCCACCCGTGGTCCTCGCGGCACTCGGCCCCAGGATGCTCGGGCTTGCGCGCGACCGCACCGCCGGTGCGCATCCGTACCTCGTGACGCCCGAGTACACCGCCGGCGCCCGGGCCGAGCTGGGCGCGGGCCCGTTGCTCGTGGTCGAGCAGGCCGCGGTGGTCGACCCGGACGCCGACGGTGACGAGTGGCGCCGCCGCGCGCACGACCACCTGAACATCTACACGGGCCTGCCCAACTACCGTGGATCCTGGGTGCGCCAAGGCTTCTCGGACGACGACTTCGTGCGCGGGGGCAGCGATCGCCTCAAGGCGGCGCTCGTCACCCACGGCCTCGAGACGACGGTGGCGCGCGCCCACGAGCACCTCGACGCGGGTGCCGACACCGTCCTCATCCAGGTCCTCGGGCCCGCCGTCGCCGTGCCGCCGCGCTCCGACTGGGCCGCCCTGGCCCACGCCCTCCTGTAGCCGCGCCGCGTGACCCACGACACGCCGATCCCGCCGGACACCCTGCGCGATCCCGCTCCGACTGCGACGCTGGGAGCAGCCGATGCCGGTCGAGGAGGACGTATGGCGGAGTACATGACCAAACAGCAGGCGGCGGAGATCGTTGCCGCCGAACGATTCCGGCGCGGCATCACGTGGCGGGAGCTGGCCGAGGAGATCGGCCGCCCGCTGGTGTGGACGATCGCCGCCCTACAGGGCCAACACCCGCTCACCGACGAGGAGGCCGGCACCATCGGCCGCCTGCTCGAGCTCGACGAGGCCGTGGTCGAGGCGCTGGAGAAGCAGCCGTACCGCGGCACACTCGACGGTGGCGCACCGTCGGATCCGACGATCTACCGCCTGTACGAGGTGGTCAGCGTGTACGGCCCGGCGATCAAGGAGGCCATCCACGAGGAGTTCGGCGACGGGATCATGAGCGCCATCAACTTCGAGCTCGACGTGGCGCGCCGCCCGCACCCCGACGGAGACCGGGTCGTGATCACCCTGGACGGCAAGTTCCTCGACTACCGCTGGTAGCCCCGGACTCCCTCCCGCAACCGAATCCGGGTCAGCGCGCCTCGGCGGGCCAGCCCGGCGGCGTGATCGGCGCAGTGATCGTGGCCGCGCCCACGGCGTCGAGCGCCGCGGTGCTGCGCTCGTCCAGGCGTACCTCGCCCACCGCGACGTTCGCCTCGAGGTGCGCGACGCTACCGGTTCCGGGGATCAGCAGGATGCCGGGGGCGTGCCCGAGCAGCCATGCGAGCCCGACCTGCGCGGCACTCACCCCGATCTCGGCGGCGACCGCGGTGACCGCCGGCTGGTCCGTGACCTTCGCGAAGCCGGGGAAGGCCGATCCCAACGGGAAGAACGGGACCCAGGCGATTCCCTCCCGCCGGGCCAGTTCGAGCGCGCCCTCGAACCGTCGGTCGAGCAGGTTGTACGGGTTCTGAACGCATGCGATCCCGGCAGGCAGTGCGCGCCTGAGGGTTTCGACGGTGACGGCGCTGAGACCGATCGCATCGATCTTGCCCTCGTCTCGCAGCGCCACCATCTCTGCCAGCTGGTCGTCGAGGTCCACGACCTGGTCCCCCTCGGCCGCCAGCCCGGGCCCGATCTCGAGGCGGCGGAGGTTGACCACCGGGATCGACTCGCGGCCGAGGGAGCGCAGGTTGTCCTCGACCGCGGCACGCAGCTCGGCCGGCCGCTGCGCGGGGCGCATCGGGTACGGCCCACCGGGATCCGCCACCGCGCCGACCTTCGAGACGATCACGGTGCGGTCGTCGGCCGGCACCGCACGGCGGACCAGGTCGTTGACGAAGCCCGCGCCGTAGAAGTCGGCCGTGTCGATGTGGTCGACGCCCAGTTCGAGCGCGCGACGCAGGACCGCGACGCCCGCGGCGGGGTCCCGACGGTGGCGCTCGAGCTGCATGGCGCCGTAACCGATCCTGGCTACGGACCGCCCGGCGAGATCGGCCTCGCCACCCGGACGAGGACGGCCGGTCGCGGCGGTGTGATTCATGGGGGGGCTCCCGTCGTCGTGCGATACTGGGGATTAAGCGGAGGAACCTCCGCTTAATCCCGACCATACCACCAACCGGAGGACCCTCCACTTTGTCTGCCGATGCCACTCCCGCGCCACCGCAGCGGCCGCGCGCCGACGCGCTGCGCAACCGCGCCAAGCTGCTCGCGGCGGCGCGCGACGCGTTCGCGGCGGGCGACGGTGACGTCACGTTCGACACCCTCGCCCGCCGCGCGGGGGTGGGCATCGGCACGCTGTACCGGAACTTCCCGAACCGGCAGGCACTGGTCGAGGCGGTGTACCGGTCCGAGCTCGACGACGTCGTCGCGAGCGCCACGACGCTGCTGGAGACGCATCCGGCCGACGTCGCGCTGCGACGGTGGGTCGATAGGTACGCGGCCTTCGTCGCGACGAAGCACGGCATGGCCGAGGCGTTCCGACAGGCGCTCACGTCCGGCGCGATAGCGGCGAGCGATACGCGCGAGCGGGTCCGCGGCACCGTCGGCCGGTTCTTGACGGCGGGTGCGGCCGATGGGACCCTGCGCGCGGACGTCGAGGCCGACGACGTCACCGTCGCACTGCTCGGTGCCATGCTCGGGACCACCAGCACCGCAGCGGATCCCGGGCAACGGGGTCGTGTCCTGGACCTCCTCGTCGCCGGGCTGCGCGCGGACCCGACTGCGCGTTAGCAAGCGCCGGCAGCCGGTCAGGCGGCCGCCAGCACGTCGCCGACGGTGCGCGGCGGCCGGCCGATCAGCTCGCCCAGCGTTGGGTCGACGGTGGCGAAGTCGCCCCGCCGGGCGGCCACGAACAGACCCAGCATCAGCTCCACGGCAGCCCGCGGCATCCCCGCACCCACCATCCGTTCCACCCAGTCGTCGTCATCGATCACGATGCGGCGGACCGTGTTCCCGCTCGCCGTCGACACCGTCTCGGCGACGTCGTCGAAGGTCACGGCCTGTGCGGCGGTGAGCGCAGGCGTGGGCCCGTCGAATGTCGGGGCGCCCGTGACGTCCGCCGCGAGCAGCGCCGCGGCACCGGCCGCGAGGTCCTCGCGCGCGGTCCACGACACCGGCCCGTCCGCGGGCAGCGCGATCTCCCCGGTCTCGGCCGCGCCGCGCGTGAGCAGCCCGACGGTGTGTGCATAGAAGCCGTTCCGTAGCGACGTCCACGGAATACCGATCTCCGCGATCCCCGCCTCGGTCGCGGCGTGATCGCTCGCGGCGGCGAAAGCCGAGTCCGCCAGGCTGTTCTGATGCGCGGTGTAGAAGACCCGCCCGGCTCCCGCATCCGCCGCCGCCCGGGCCGCCGCGACGTGCTGCGCGACCGCGTCCGGGCCCAGCGCGTCGATGGAGGTGATGAGCACACTGGACGCCCCCTCGAAGGCGTCGGCCAACGTCGCCGGGTCCGCGAAATCGCCGCGCCGCACCCGGACCCCACGCGCGGCCAGGGCATCGGCCCTACCGGGGTCGCGGACGCTCACCCCCAGCCGTTCGGCCGGCACCCGGCGCAGCAACTCGCGTACGACGGCGCCGCCGAGCGCCCCGGTCCCCCCGGTCACAACGATCATGCTTCCGACCTCCTGTTATCAATGGAATCATATTTACAGTACCATCGATATTTCACCGATAACATCTCGTGGCTATCATTGGAACCATGCCGATCGCCCGACCCGACCGCGACCTCGTGCGCGATCGCATCGTCGACGCCGCGGTCGAGCTGCTCGCGGCCGGCGGCCCGAGCGCCGTGACCACTCGATCGGTGGCGACCGCCGCAGACGTCCAACCACCGACGATCTACCGCTTGTTCGGCGACAAGGACGGCCTGCTCGAGGCGGTGGCGGACGCGGTCTTCGCCGACTACGTCGACGCGAAGCGCGTCGACCACGCGACCGATCCGGTGCAGGAGTTGCACGACTCGTTCGTCGCACACCTCGAGTTCGGGACCGCCAATCCGGGCCTGACGGCGATCTTCTCCGATCCGTCGCGCCCGCGGTCGGCGACGGAGGAGCGCGGGATCGCGGTGCTCCGCGAGCGCATCAACCGCGTCGCCGCCGCGGGCCGGCTACGCGTCCCCGAGCCGCGGGCCGTCGCCCTCGTCCACGCCATCGGCCTCGGCGTGGTCCTCGCGCTCCTCGAACTCCCCGACGGAGGCGACGACTCGGGACTGGCCACCGCGGCATGGCAGGCACTGGCCACCGCGATCCTCACCGACAGCGCCCCTCCTCCCGACCCGGGCGGGCGCGCGGCAGCGCTCCGCCTGCGGGCCGACGACGGTGCCCTCGCCGCCCTCAGCCCGGCGGAGCAGGCGCTGATGCGCGAGTGGCTGGACCGCATCGCCGACGCCTGACCCACGATTCCGCACAGGTCTCGGGCCCGCCCGATCGCCGACACCACCATCGTTCGGCGGCTCCTTCGCGCCAGCAATCGGATCGATCGCCACAATGGTCTAGTGCGTGAGCTGTGGACTCGACGGAGACAAGGGCTGGGACCCGTGCTGCGGGTCGCGGTGATCATCTGCATGATCGCGTTCACTGCGGTGGTCGTGTTCGCGGAGGTTTCGAGTCGGGGTCCGGGGGCGACGGCCGCGGCGCGGCCCGAGGCCCCGCTCTCGACGTCGACGTCCTCGGTCGCCCGCCCGCCGTTCGAGACCTGCCCTCCCGGTGCCGACGCCTGCGTCGACACGCGGTTGCGGATCAGCTGGCTGCAGCACGACGGCCAGATCACCTACGGGCCCGTTCCCGTGATGCCCGGAACCGCGGACACGCACGGCGGTGAGGTGACCCCGCAGGGCTTCTACCGCGTGCAGTGGAAGGCCGTGTCACTCACCAGTGACGAGTTCGACGAACCGATGCCTTTCGCCGTCTTCTTCGCGCCCGGCGGAGTCGCATTCCACGAGGGTTCCCTGACGTCCAGCTCGCACGGGTGTGTCCACCTGAGCTGGGCCGACGCGCGGTACTACTTCGACCATCTTCAGGTCGGCGCGAACGTCGCGGTGTTCGGCGGCCAGCCGCCGCTGTCGTGATCAGCGCTGCAGCGGCTGGTAGAACACCAGGCCGTTGCCCTGGTTGTCGTACACGACGGCGCGACGTTCGTGGGCGTCGTCATACGCGGCCCGCACGATCGCGCCGCCGGACTCCTCGATCGCCTTGGCCGCGGCGTCCACGTCCTCGGTCTTGATGCCGACGACGACCTTCCCGGGGATGGGGTGATCGATCGACGTCGCGAGCGCGATCGTCACCGAGCCGCCGTCCAGAGCCGCGTAATGGGCGCCGTCCCGGAACTTCAGGGCGAATCCGAGTCCCTCGTAGAACGCGATCGACTCGTCGAGGTTCTCGGTGGACAGGACGATCTGTCGTACCTGGTAGCTGCTCATCTGCGAACTCCTTCTCTGATCCCGGGACGCTGCACTGTCGGATCGCACCCCCGTCGGCCAGACGACGGGAGCGGCCCACCATCCATGGAAGCGCATCCCTCGGGGCCCAGCGAGCCTGGACTCGAGCGGGTTTCAACCACCACCGCGCCAGCCGACCCCACGCCGGTCCGACACCACACCGTCGGCCGAGCCCGAGTGGGATCCGTCGGAGACCGCCGCGCGGTCTGGTCCCCTAAAGCCGGCGGGGATACGACGACGACGGTGTCGAGGGCTGCGGGGCAGGCCTTGCGCCAGAAGCCACCTGCCACCGGTCGCCGAGCCGAGCGCCTAACCGCGGCAAACTGATTCGACCTGCCGGATCACGGCCGCGCTGCCCGCGTCGACGGACAGCCCGTACTCGCGGCTGATCCCGGCGAACTGCTCTACATACTGGCAGTGGAAGCCTTCGTTGCTCGGCATCCAACGTCCGGGCGGGCTGTCCTTCTTGTTGTCGTTCGACGGCCCGTCCACCGCGACCAGGTTGCGCGGGTCGTTCGCCAGCCGGGTCCGCTTCGCGTCGTCCCACGCGTATGCCCCCATGTCCCAGGCGTAGGCGAGCGGCACTATGTGGTCGATCTGCACCTTCGCCGAGGTCTTCGGGCCCCGAACGAAGTGCATGGTCTGCCCGGTGTAGGGGTCGATCAGAGTCCCCGTCGCGACCGCCCTCGGGCAGCTGTGCACGTGCACGTAGGTCTTGTCGGTGAGGTCTCGGTCGAGGATGTCGTTGCGGGTGTCACAACCGTTGTGGCCCAGGGCCGCCCCGCTGTCGTCCGTCCACGCCTCCCCGAACGCGGCCCGCCGGTACCTCACAGGCGCCTTCGCGCGCGCCGCCACGATCCTGATCCCCGCCAGCGGATCTCCCGCGGCCGCCACCGTCGCCCTGCCCGGCGGCGCGCCCGCTGTCGAGACCGCGCCGGTCGCGCCGGCCTGCTCAGCCCGTCTGTCACCCACGGCCGAGCACGCCACCGATACCGCCGTCAGCACAGCCACGAGCAGCGCCGCCCACGCCCTCACAGAGAGCCTTCGTTGAACCACGGCGGCACGCTAACACCCACCTCCGACACATTCGGACGAAGCGGACCGGACCGAGCGGCTGACAAACAAGCGTTACTGCTTGTTTTTTTCTCACGCGCCTGACAGGGTGTACGCATGCCCTCAGCAGAGACCGTCTTCGACGCCCTCCGCACCACATCCGACACCGTCGCCGCAGTCGCGAACGCGATCCCCGACTGGAGCACTCCCACCCCCGCCCCCGGCTGGACCGTCGGCCACCAGGTCGCCCACCTCACCTGGACGGACGAGGTCAGCCTGGTCGCCGCACAGTCGGGTGGTGCCGCCGCCGGCACGGACGCCGACGGCTTCGCCGCGCTCGTCCAGCTGGCCGTCCAGGACCCGCATGGGTTCGTCGACAAAGGCGCGCAGCGGGTGCTCGACGAGGCCGGCGACGCGCTTCCGGCGCGCTGGGCCTCGGCCCGCGCCGCGCTCGTCGCCGCCCTCGCCGCAGCCGACCCCGGCACGCCGCTGCCCTGGTTCGGCCCGCCGATGCGCCCGCACACGATGGCCACCGCCCGGATCATGGAGACCTGGGCACACGGCCTGGACATCGCCGACGCCGCGGGCATCGATCTCGATGCGCCGCAGGCCCTCCCGTTCGTGGCGCGCATCGGCTACAAGACCCGCGACTACGCCTACCACGTCAACGGCCAGACGCCGCCGGCCGAGCCGTTCGACGTGCTCCTGACCGCGGCCGACGGGACCGAGATCACCTTCGGCCCGGGCGATTCCGCGCAGCGGGTCACCGGCCCGCTGCTCGACTTCTGCCGCCTCGTCACCCAGCGCGTGGCACGCGCGGACACCGCGCTCGTCGCGGTGGGCGACGACGCCGCCCATTGGCTCACCATCGCGCAGTGCTTCGCGGGCGCGCCCGGCGTCGGCCGCGCGGCCACCGGAACAGACGAAGGATCCCGATGACCCACGACCCCATCCGCATCGGCAACATCTCCGGCTTCTACGGCGACCGCGCCACCGCGCTCGGCGAGATGCTGGCCGGACCGGTCGACTACCTCACCGGCGACTACCTGGCCGAGCTGACCATGCTGATCCTCGGCCGCGACCGCCTGAAGGACCCCGGCACGGGCTACGCCAAGACGTTCCTGCGGGCGCTGAAGGAGCATCTCGCCGAGGCCCGCTCGCGGAACGTGAAGATCGTCGTCAACGCGGGCGGCCTCAACCCGGCCGCGCTCGCGGGGCAGGTGTCGGCGCTCGCGGACGAGCTGGGCGTGGCGGCCGCGGTCGGGTACGTCGACGGTGACGACCTGATCGCGCGCGCGGCCGACCTCGGGGTACCCGGCGCCGTCACCGCCAACGCCTACCTCGGTGCGTTCGGCATCGCCGACTGCCTCACCGCCGGCGCCGATATCGTGGTCACGGGCCGGGTCACCGACGCCTCGCTGACCGTCGCGCCCGCGATCGCCGAATTCGGTTGGGGCCGGGAGGACTACGACGCCCTCGCCGGTGCGGTCGCCGCCGGCCACGTGATCGAGTGCAGCGCACAGGCCACGGGTGGCAACTACGCGTTCTTCGCGCGCCATCCCGTTCAGCAGCTCCTGCATCCGGGCTTCCCGATCGCCGAGGTCGCGTCCGACGGCAGCTCCGTGATCACCAAGCACGACGGCACGGGCGGCATCGTCACCGTGGGCACGGTCACCGCGCAGCTGCTGTACGAGGTCACCGGACCCCGCTACGCCGGCCCCGACGTCACGCTGCGGCTGGACTCCCTGCAGCTCGAGCAGGTGGGCACGGATCGGGTCGCGATCACCGGCGCGATCGGCGAGCCGCCCAGCCCCACGACGAAGGTCGCGACCACGGCCCTGGGAGGGTTCCGCAACGAGGTGGGGTTCCTGCTCACCGGCCTCGACATCGAGGCGAAGGCGGCTCTGCTCGAGGCGCAGCTGCGCGACGCCCTGCAACCGGCGCCCGCGGATCTGCAGTTCCGGCTGGCTCGCACCGACCACCCCGACGCATCCACCGAGGCGGCCGCGTCGGCGGTGCTGACCTGCGTCGCGTGGGACGGCGACCCCAATCGGGTGGGACGGGCGTTCAGCTCGGCGGCCGTCGAGCTGGCGCTGTCCACCTACCCCGGGGCCACCCCGACCGCGCCGCCGCAGAAGGGCGCGCCGTACGGCGTGTACGTGCCCTGCTTCGTGCCCAACGAGGACGTCCCGCACCGCGCACACCGGCCGGACGGCACCGTCGTCGACATCGCGCCGCCCGCGCGCACCGCCGAACTCCCCGCTCCCACCGATGAACCCGGCGGCGGGACCGGAGGCTCCGCCGAGGCGGAGACCCGGCGCGTCCCGCTCGGCGCGATCGTCGGCACGCGCAGCGGCGACAAGGGCGGCTCGGCCAACGTCGGTGCGTGGGTCGAGTCCGACGCCGCCTTCGCCTGGCTCCGCGGCCATCTCACCACCGATCGTCTGCGGGAGCTGCTGCCCGAGACCGCCGACCTGTCGGTCGCCCGCTACGAACTGCCGCACCTGCGCGCCGTGAACTTCGTGATCGAGGACATCCTCGGCAAGGGAGTGGCACACGGGTACCGTTTCGACCCGCAGGCGAAGGGGATCGGCGAGTGGTTGCGTTCGCGCCACGCCGACATCCCCGTCAGCCTTCTGGAAGGAGCCTGACATGCCCACGGAGTGGGACACCGACGAGCGGGTCGCGCTGCGTGACACCGTCACCGCCTTCACCCGGCGGGAGATCCTGCCGCACCTCGACGAGTGGGAGGCCACGGGCCTGCTGCCCCGCGCGCTGCACCGCAAGGCCGGAGACCTGGGCCTGCTGGGAATCTCGTTCCCCGAGTCGGTCGGCGGTGGCGGCGGTGACCCGCAGGACGCGCTCGTCGTGTGCGAGGCCATGCACGAGGCGGGCGGCTCCGGGGGCCTGTTCGCCTCGCTGTTCACGTGCGGCATCTCGGTGCCGCACCTGATCCTCGCGGGAACGCCCGAGCAGCACGAGAAGTGGGTGCGACCGGTGCTGGCGGGCGAGAAGATCAGCTCGCTGGCGATCACCGAGCCCAGCGGCGGCTCGGATGTCGGGCATCTGCGCACCACCGCCAGACGGGACGGCGACCACTACGTCGTCAACGGCGCCAAGACCTTCATCACCTCGGGCATCCGCGCGGACTGGGTCGTGACGGCCGTGCGCACGGGCGCCGACGGTGCCGGGGGCGTCTCGCTGCTGGTGATCGAGAAGGGGCGCGAGGGCTTCGAGGTGAGCCAGCCGCTGAAGAAGATGGGCTGGCACGCCTCGGACACCGCCGAGCTCTCCTTCACCGATGTCCGCGTGCCTGCCGAGAACCTGGTCGGCCCGGAGAACTCGGGCTTCCTGCTGATCGGCGCCGCGTTCGTCACCGAGCGCCTCGGCCTTGCCGTGCAGGCCTATTCGCAGGCCCAGCGATGCCTGGACCTCACCCTGGACTGGGTCCGCCGGCGCGAGACCTTCGGCAAGCCGCTGATCGCGCGGCAGGCCGTACAGAACACCGTCACCGAGATGCGCCGCCGGATCGAGGTGGCCCGCGTGTACAGCCGCTACGTGGCCGACGAGTACGCGGCGGCACTCGCCGACGGCCCGGCTGCGGCCGCCGAGTGGGTGCCACAGGCGTGCTTCGCCAAGAACACCGCGGTCGAGTGCGGCGAGTGGGTCACCAATGAGGCCGTGCAGCTGTTCGGCGGCCACGGCTACATGTCCGAGTACGAGGTCTCCCGGCAGTACCGGGATATCCGCATCCTCGGCATCGGCGGCGGAACAACGCAGATCCTGACCACGCTCGCGGCGAACCGCCTCGGCTACCGCTGAACCGGGCACGGCTCCCGCTGACTAGGAAGGTCTTCCACACATGACGGTGCTGACCAGCGCCCCCGCCCCGGACGCCGCGGCGAACCGCGACGCCATGCTCACCAAGCTCGACGACCTGCAGGGCGAGTTCGCCAAGGCGCTCGCCGGCGGCGGCGAGAAATACGTCGCACGCCACCGCAAGCGTGGCAAACTCACCGCCCGCGAGCGCATCGACACGGTCCTCGATCCCGCGTCGCCGTTCCTCGAGCTGTGCCCGCTCGCCGCGTGGGGCAGCGACTTCCAGGTCGGAGCGTCCCTCGTGGGCGGCATCGGCGTCGTAGCGGGCGTCGAGTGCATGGTGGTCGCGAACGACCCCACCGTGAAGGGCGGCACGTCCAACCCGTGGACGCTGCGCAAGTCGCTGCGCCTCAACGACATCGCCAAGGAGAACCGCCTGCCGGTGATCTCCCTGGTCGAGTCCGGCGGCGCCGACCTGCCCACGCAGAAGGAGGTGTTCGTCCCCGGTGGCGCGATGTTCCGCAACCTCACGCAGCTGTCGAAGGCGGGCATCCCCACCATCTCGGTCGTATACGGCAACTCCACCGCCGGCGGCGCCTACATCCCCGGGATGAGCGACCACGTCGTGATGATCGCCGAGCGGTCCAAGGTGTTCCTCGCCGGCCCGCCGCTGGTGAAGGCCGCGACGGGCGAGATCAGCGACGACGAGACCCTCGGTGGCGCCGAGATGCACGCGCGCCAGAGCGGTCTCGGCGACTACCTCGCGCAGGACGAGCTCGACGCCGCGCGGATCGCGCGCACCATCGTGCGGCGCCTCAACTGGCGCAAGCAGGGTCCTCCGCCCTCGGCACTCGTCAAGCCGCCGCGCTACGACGCCGAGAGCCTGCTGGACATCGTCCCGCCGGATCTCAAGGTGCCCTTCGATCCCCGCGAGATCATCGCCCGCATCGTCGACGACTCCGATTACGACGAGTTCAAGCCCTTGTACGGCGGCTCGCTCACCACCGGGTGGGCGAACCTGCACGGCTACCCGATCGGCATCCTCGCGAACGCCAGGGGCGTGCTGTTCAGCGAGGAGGCCCAGAAGGCCACCCAGTTCATCGAACTCGCCAACCGGTACGACACGCCCCTGCTGTTCATCCACAACACCACCGGCTACATGGTGGGTGCCGAGTACGAGCGCGGCGGCATCATCAAGCACGGCTCGATGATGATCAACGCGGTGTCCAACTCGGAGGTGCCGCACATCTCGCTGATCGCCGCCGCGTCGTACGGCGCCGGCCACTACGGCATGTGCGGCCGCGCCTTCAACCCGCGCTTCCTGTTCACCTGGCCCAGCTCGCGCAGCGCCGTGATGGGGTCGAAGCAGTTGGCCGACGTGGTCACCGAGGTGGCGTCGGCGTCCGCCGCGGCCCGCGGGCAGGCGATGGACCCGGCGTTCGTCGAGGCGATGCGCGACGCGATCGTGACGCAGATCGACAACGAGTCGGTGCCGGCCTTCCTCTCCGGGATGCTCTACGACGACGGCATCATCGACCCGCGCGACACCCGCACCGTGATCGGGATGGCCCTGTCCGCCATCCACAACGGTCCCGTCGCCGGAACCGACCGCTTCGGCGTCTTCCGGATGTGAGGAACGAGACCATGACTGAAACCACCGGCACCCCCGCCGGCCCCAGGCCCTTCGACTCCGTCCTCGTCGCCAACCGCGGCGAGATCGCCCGCCGGGTCATCGCCGCGGCACACGCGCGCGGGCTGCGCGCCGTCGCCGTCTACTCGGACGCCGATGCCGACTCCCTGCACGTCGCGGAGGCCGACGAGGCCGTGCGCCTGCCCGGCGACGCCCCCGCCGACACGTATCTACGATCCGAGAAGATCATCGCCGCCGCCCATGCGACCGGGGTGCAGGCTATCCACCCCGGCTACGGATTCCTCTCGGAGAACGCCGATTTCGCCGCGGCGGTGAACGCCGCGGGGCTGGTGTGGATCGGCCCGACGCCGGAGGCCATCACCGCCATGGGGTCCAAGGTGGCCGCCAAGGAGCGGCTGCTTGCCGCCGGCGTGCCGATGCTCACCAACCTCACCCCGGATCAGGTATCCGACAGCGACTTCCCCGTCCTGGTCAAGGCCTCAGCGGGTGGCGGCGGCCGCGGCATGCGCGTCGTACGCACGCGCGCCGAGCTGCCGGAGGCGCTGGCGGCCGCGGCGCGGGAGGCCGAGTCCGCCTTCGGCGACGGCACCGTCTTCTGCGAGCGCTACCTCGAACGCGGCCGGCACATCGAGGTCCAGGTCATGGCCGACACCCTCGGCACCGTGTGGGCGGTCGGCGAGCGCGAGTGCTCGATCCAGCGGCGCCACCAGAAGGTCATCGAGGAGGCCCCCTCCCCGCTGGTCGAGCGGCTGCCGGAGATGCGGGAGCGGCTCTTCGAAGCCGCGACGGACGCCGCCAAGGCCATCGGCTACACCGGCGCGGGCACCGTCGAGTTCCTCGCCACCGACGCGGGTGAGTTCTTCTTCCTCGAGGTCAACACCCGCTTGCAGGTCGAGCATCCGGTCACCGAGGCGACCACCGGGCTGGATCTGGTGGGCCTGCAGTTCGATGTCGCCGCCGGCGTTGCACTACCGGGCCCCACGCCGCCGCCGACCCGCGGCGCGGCCATGGAGGTGCGGCTGTACGCGGAGGACCCGAGCCACGACTGGCGGCCCGCCGCCGGTGTGCTCCGGCGGTTCTCGGTGCCGGACGTCGTCAGCGAGTTCTCCGGTCCGGGCCGGCCCGGTATCCGCCTCGACAGCTCCGTCGCCGAGCAGGACGCCAAGGTGGAGGTGTTCTACGACCCGATGCTGGCGAAGATCATCTCCTGGGCGCCCACGCGGCGCCAGGCCGTCGCCATCGTGGAGTCGGCGCTGCGCCGCAGCGAGATCCACGGCCTCACCACCAACCGGGACCTGCTGGTGCGGATCCTCGCCGACGCCGACTTCCGCGCAGGCGATTTCGCCACCGACTTCCTCACCGGCGAGCGGCTGGAGCGGCTCGCCGCGCCGCTCCTCACCGACGTGGACGCGGCCGACGCGGCCCGTGCCGCCGCCGAGGTGCTCGACCGCCG
>NZ_BAABFR010000089.1:0-22342 GCF_039541155.1 Tsukamurella soli | reverse complement strand
CCTGGCACCTGCGCCCCGAGGCGGCCGCGAGCGGAGTCGGCCGGGACGGCGGCGAGGCGGGACCTGCGACGCAGGCCGAGGCCGCAGCGCTGCGTCCGGCGCCGAACCCGGGTGGGTCGCCGGTCGCGAGTTCGCTGCGCTACGTGCTGCGCGAAGGCGACGTGCTGTTCGCGTACGCCGACCGGTACGGCGATGTGGTCCGCTCGGACCTCGCCGGCGGCCCGGGCCGGATCGTGGTGGTGTCGAACCCGGTGCACATCAAGTCGCTGATGACGGCGTCGCCCGCCGTGGTGCCGTCGGCGACCCGGTTCTCGCCGCTGCGGCCGATCCTCGGGCCCGACTCGGTGCTCACCGCGATCGGACCCCGGCACAAGCAGCAGCGCGGGCTGCTGCTGCCGCACTTCCACAGCCGGGCGGTCGACGCGTACGCCGAGCGCATCGCCGCCGCGACCGCCGCGCGCATCGATGCGTGGCAGCCGGGGGAGCCTGTGCGGCTCGCCGATATCGGGCAGCAGATCACCCTGGATGTGATCATGTCGGCGGTGTTCGGCATCGGTTCGGGGAGCAGATCGAGCGATGCAGACGCCGGGGCGACGCCGGCCGAGCGCGCGGTGCGGGAGTCGATGGTGCGACTGCTGCACCTGTCGACGCACCCCGTCGCCACCCTCGCGCAGCTGGCCAACGCCCGGAGCCGGGAGCCGCGCGGCCTGCTGCGGATGGTGCTGCGGCCGCTGGACGCGGCGATCTACGAGGTGATCGCGGAGCGCCGCCGCGAGGGTGCCGACGGTGCCGACGGCGGCGGTCGCAGCGACATCCTCACGGTGCTCATGGCGTCGCGGGGCGACGACGGTGAGCCGCTGGGCGACAGCGAGATCCGTGACGAGCTGCTGACCCTGGTGCTGGCCGGCCACGAGACCACGTCCAACTCGGTCGCGTGGACGTTCGAGCGGCTCACCCGCCACCCGGAGGTGTATGCGCGTGCGGTCGAGGCGGCGAACTCCGGCGACCGCGAGTACGTCGGCGCGGTGATCAGCGAGTCGATGCGCAGCCGCCCGGTGGTGCCGATGGTGGCGCGGGAAATGTTGCAGCCGTGGAGGTTCGGCGACTACGGCATCGAGTCCGGGATCGTCGCGCTGGTGAGCATCCTGATGCTGCACCACCGCGACGACCTGTACCCGCGGCCGTTCGCGTTCGAACCGGACAGATTCCTGAGCATGAAACCCACACCGCACCAGTTCATGCCGTTCGGCGGCGGCAACCGGCGCTGCCTCGGGTCGGGGCTCGCGATGGCCGAGCTCGAAGTGGTGGTCACCGAGATCCTCCGCCGCGTGGACCTGCAGACCACCGACCGGCCCGGCGAGCGACCGCGGCACCGCAACGTCACGATGATCCCCGCCGACGGCGGACTGGTCACCGCACTGGCGCGGCGCTGATGCGGACGGCCGCTCGTGACCTCCCGAAGCAACCAGGTTCGCGCGAGGTGGTCGGGGGCGATGTCGCACTCTGAGCAGGTGGATCGCGATAGCCACACAGCACACGGAGAACCCCACGCGACGGCATGGGGTTCTCCGCATCTCGTGTGGCTCGTGTGGGCGGCGGAGGCGGCTAGTACCGCGTCCCGCGCTCGTCGCCGAGGCGGATGGGGGCGATGGCGTCGAAGACGTCGCCGGGCCCGGGGTTCCCGGGCGCGGTCGCGCCGCCCAGGTGGTGCACCACACCCCACACGGCGTTGAGAGCCGTCTGGATCGCGCCCTCGGCCCACCCGGCGGTCCACGAGACGTCGTCCCCGGCAAGGAAGAAGCCGCGGTGCCGCGGGTCCAGCCGATCCTGCATGAAGTGCGTGTACAGCCGCTCCTGGTACCGGTAGTGGCCGGGCAGGTTGGCCTTGAACGCGCCCATGAAGTAGCGCTCGGTCTCCCACGACACCGTCTTCGGCGTCGCGATGATGTGGCGCCGCACGTCCACGCCGGGGTAGATCTTCCGAAGTGATTTCAGCATCAGGTCCATCCGCGCGGTCGCGTCCAGCGGCAGCAGCTTGAGCGAGTCGTCGGACCACGTGTACGACAGGCAGATCACGCCCGGCCGGTCGTCGCCGTGGTCGAGCAGGTAGGTGCCCCGGCTCATCCGGTCGGTGAGCGTCATCGACATCGCCTCGCGCCCGGTGGCCGGGTCGAGGTCCTTCCAGAACGGGCGGTCGACCAGCACGAACACCTTGGAGCTGCCCATGTAGTGGGTGCGCTCGACGGCGGTCCAGGTCTCGATCGGCAGCAGGTCGTCGTCGCAGTCGATCGTGTTGAGCAGCATCCACGCCTGCGCAGTGAAGATCGCAGCCTCGTAGCTCCGGGTCTCGCCGCCCGCGTCGGTGACGGTGTACCGGTTCGAACCTCCCGCCCCCGCGATGCGGCGGATCGCGGTGACGGCGGGCCGTGGTGCCCCACCGTTGAGATCCCGCACGGACAGCCCGTCGGGGCCGGTGGGCGTGTCCCACAGCCGCATCGGCAGCTGATCGGAACCGCCGACGATCCCGCGGTGGTGGTCGTCCGCGGCCGTACAGGTGACCCGCAGGATCTCGAGCATCGAGTTGGGGTAGTCGGTGTCCCAGCCGCCGGTGCCGAAGCCCACCTGGCCGAAGATCTCGCGGTGCCGGAAGGAGCGGAAATGCCGGCTGGCGGTGAGGAATCCGTAGAATGTCTGGTCGTCGAGTCGCTCGACCAACCGGCCCCACACCGCGCGGAGGCGGAGGACGTCGCGCCGGCGGATCGCGTCGGTGAGCTCGGCGGCGTCGGCGTGGTCGGCGAGGGTCGCGTCCCACGCCGCGGCCACGTCGCGATACACCGGCGGCAGGTCGGCCATGGTGCGGGCGTAATGCGACTCGCCCTTGAGGTCGACCACAGTACTCGGCGTCGCATCTGCGAGCGGGTTGGGGAACGGTGCGGTCTCGAGGCCCAGCTCGCTTAGGTAGTGGTACAGCGTGGTCGACGAGGGCGGGAACCGCATCGCACCCATCTCGGCCACGATGTCGTCGTCGCAGCCCTCGAAGCGCTCGGAGCGCATGCGGCCGCCGATCCGGTCTGCCTCGTACACCACGGGTTTCAGGCCGAGGGCGGCCAGGTGCCGGGCGGCGACGAGGCCGGACAGCCCGGCGCCGATGATCGCGACCTCCGTGCCGCGCGCCGATGCGGGCACGGAACCGAGCCCGGCCGGGTTCGCGACCCAGTCGTCGTAGGCGAACGGGAAGTCGGGGCCGAACATGGTCAGGGGGGCGGGCGACACCGACCCGGCGGGATCATCGGGGTGGAAGGGATTGACCGGCTGCGTCATCGGGCGTCTCCTCGCGGGTACAGGTCGGTGCGGCGATCGGCGAGATGGGTGTTGACGGTGCGGCTCTCGGACAGTGCCGCGCGGGATGCCGTGAACGCCAACAGCTCCTCGTCCCGGCCGGCGCGGGCGAGCACCTCACCGTCCGGCGCCACGGCTACCGACAGGCCGCAGTACGCGAGCGAATCCTCTGTGCCGCAGCGGTTCACGTAGGCGATCACGAGCTGCGACTCGTACGCCCGGGCCGGGACGATGTGCTCGGCGATGAGGTCGTACGGTCGCATCAGCCCGGTCGGCACCAGTAGCAGCTCGGTGCCCGCGTCGGCGTGTGCGCGGACCGCCTCGGGGAACTCCACGTCGTAGCAGATCAAGAGGCCGCACGGGAAGCCGCGCAGCGAGAACGTGACCGGCAGCCGGTCACCGGACACGAAGCGGTCCCGGTCGATCGCACCGAACAGGTGTGTCTTGCGGTAGCTCGCGAGTATCGCGCCGTCCGGACCGACGACGGTGACGGTGTTGTAGACGGCGGCGCCGTCCCGCTCCGGGTAGCCGTACGCGATCGCCGTGCCGGTCTCGCCCGCGACCGTGGCGAGCGCGTCGAGGTAGTCACCGTCGACGGGCTGGGCGAGATCGGCTGCGGCCGCGCCGATGTCGTACCCGGTGACGGACATCTCCGGCGTCACCAGCAGGTCGGCGCCGGCATCGCCTGCCCGCCGGGCCGCCGCGGCGATGGCGGACAGGTTGCCCGCCACCGTCGTAGGCGACGCGGGACCCGGCGTCGATGTCGGTCCCTGCAGCATCGCGACCCGCAGCACGGTGTCAGGCATGTCGATCACCAGTCTCGTCTCTGTCGTGGGTCGCGATCCCGTGGGCGAGCGTCAGCGCGCGTTGAGCGCGAGGACGGACAGCAGCTCGTACCCCACGTGCGCGGCGGCGATGCCCGTGAGCTCGGCGTGGTCGTAGGGCGGTGCGACCTCGACGATGTCGGCGCCCACCACGTCCAGCCCCACCAGCGCCCGCAGTGTGTTCAGCAGCTCACGGCTCGTCATGCCGCCGGCCTCCGGCGTGCCGGTGCCCGGTGCGTGCGCGGGATCGAGGACATCGATGTCGACCGACACGTACACGGGACCGTCGCCGAGGCGGCGGCGCATCCGCTCGACAACGGACTGCAGACCGTCGTTCTCGTAGTCGTCGGAGCGGACCACCTGGAATCCGAGTACGGCGTCGTCGGTGAGGTCCTTGTCGCTGTAGAGCGGCCCGCGGGTGCCGATGTGCATGGATCGGGTGAGGTCGATCAACCCCTCCTCGCTGGCGCGACGGAAGGGGGTGCCGTGGGTGTACGGCGCGCCGAAGTAGGTGTCCCACGTGTCGAGGTGCGCGTCGAAGTGCAGCACGGCCACCGGTCCTACGTCGCGGGCCACGGCGCGCAGCAACGGCAGGGCGAGGGTGTGGTCGCCGCCCAGGGTGAGCACCTTGGCACCGTCGCTGCGGAGCGCGGTGACGTGCTCGTCGACGGTCTGCAGCGCCTGTTGGATGTCGAACGGGTTGACCGGTAGGTCGCCCGCGTCGGCCACCTGGTGCACCGCGAACGGCGACACGTCGAGGGCCGGGTTGTACGGCCGCAGCAGCTTCGACGACGCGCGGATGTGTCCGGGCCCGAATCGGGCGCCGGGCCGGTAGCTGACGCCGGTGTCGAACGGGATGCCCAGGATCTTGACCGCGGCCTGCTCGACCTGGTCGAGGCGCGGCAGGCGGGCGAACGTCTCGGGGCCGCAGTAGCGGGGGACGACGCTGGCGTCGACGGGGCCGATCGGGGTGTCGGGCACTTGGGTCTCCTCGACTCACGAGCTGGTGTGCTTCGAGTCACAGTGTGGGGGTAGGATCCTCTTCTGTCAACACGAGTTTCCTGACTGGCTACCGAAGTGTCTGGAGGGTGGATGTCCGAGGCGGCGAAGCCGGACGGCGCCGACGCCGAACCGCGTGTGGGTGCTGTGCTGAAGACGGCACGGCTCGCGCGTCGGCGGACGCTCGAGGACGTGGCGGCGGAGGTCTCGATCACCAAGGGCTACCTGTCGAAGCTGGAGCGTGACACCGTCAGCGCATCCGTGGCGACGCTGGTGAAGATCTGTGCTGCCCTGGATATCCCGATGGGTGCGCTGTTCGAGGGGCCGGCGGTGGGCGAGGTGGTGCGGGCCGGTTCCTACCCGCCCATCGAGTTCGGCGGTACCGGCGTCGCCGAGTTCCTCCTGACGCCGGGCGGGGAGCGGCGGCTGCAGATGATCCTGGGCGAGATCGCACCGGGCGGGGGGAGCGGCGACGAGGCGTACTCCCTGCCGGCCGATGTGACGTTCGCGTTCGTGCTCGCGGGTTCGCTGGTGATCGCGTTCCCCGGTGCCGACGGTGCCGACGTCCACCTGGGGAAGGGTGACGCGTTCACGTTCGACGCACGTCGGGAGCACTCGTTCACCGCGGGGGCCGACGGTGCCCGCGTGCTGTGGGCCATCGTCCCCGCGCTGCCCTACCAGACGCGCAGCGATCGGCCGTGAGCGATCAGCTGCGGGTGTGCGACGGTGGCAGGCCGAACTCGGCGGAGAACGCCGCAGTGAATGCCGCCGGGGTGGCGTAGCCCAGGCGGGCCGCGACCTCCGTCACCGTCGCCGCCCGCAGCAGGGGGAGCGCCGCGAGCAGTCGTGCGCGCCGCCGCCATGCGGCCGGGCTGATGCCGGTTGCCGCGCGGAATCGTCGGGTCAAGGCGCGCTCGCTGCAGTTCAGCTCCGCCGCCCAGTGGGCGTTGCTCACCCCGACGTCGGGCCGTGCCAGGTAGGCCCGGCACAGCCGATGCAGATCGGCCCCGGTGGGCAGCGCGATGTGGAAGGGCAGCGGCGCGAGTGCCGCGATCTCGTGCAGCAGCAGCGTGGCCACCGCGCCCGCGCGCCCGGCGAGGTCGTAGTCGGTATCGAAATCGACTGCCACGAGCAGGAGTTCGCGCAGCAACGGGGTGACTGCGGCGACCGTGCACGCATCGGGCCACCACGGCACCGCGGCCGGCTCGATGTACAGGCTCCGGGTGCTGACGTCGGAGGTGCGCATGAGGTGCCGCACGCCGGATGGGATGAGGACGGCGCGGTCGGGCGGCACCGTCCAGGCGCCGCCTGCGGTCTCGACCACCATCACGCCCGTGGCGCTGTAGAGGAACTGCGCTCGGCGATGTCGATGCCAGTCGAGGACGAAGCCGTCCGGATAGTCGGTGCCCACGGGCAGCACGTCGCGGGGAGCGTCCTCGACGGTGTCGATCGAGATGTTCCGCACCTTTACTATTGTGCCGGAAGTCGAAGGTATTGTGCTTGATTTCGATTGTCAGAAGGTGTCTCGGTCGGATGGACTGGACGCATGCTGATCCCGGTCCTCGTCCTCATCGGCGCCGCCTGTGGCGTCACGACCGTCCTCTTCGGGTTCGGCGGCGGGTTCGTCGCGGTGCCCGTCGTCGTGTGGGCCGACTCGGCGCTCGGGCCCGACGCGATGCGCGTCGCGGTCGCGACCTCGGCCGTGGTGATGGTCGTCAACGCGACGGTGGCCACCGCTTCCGCGCCGCGCGAGGTTCTCGCCGGGCTGCGCCGCAGCGGCACCCTGCTCGCGCTCCTCGCAGTGGGTGGTGCGCTGGGGGCCGCCGCGGCGCGGTTCGTCTCGGCGCCGGTGATCGCGTGGTGCTTCGTCGCCTACGTGGCGGCGACGATCCTCGACACCGTCATTCGCCCAGGCTTCCTGCGTCGGGGTCCGGCCGGCGCCCCGCGCCCGTTACCCGCCGCGGTCGGCGTCCCGATCGGCGCTGTCGCCTCGTTTCTCGGCGTCGGTGGCAGTGTCCTCACGGTCCCGATGTTGCGGCGGGCCGGCCATCCGATGGAATCGGCCACCGTCCTGGCGAATCCGCTCACGGCCGCGATCTCGATACCCGCGGCCGCGGTGTTCCTGCTGCGCGCGAGCGGACACCCGGTGGGAGCGCACGGCGGCGTCGTCGGCGCCGTCGACATGGGCGCCGCGGCCGTGCTGCTGGTCGGCGCGATCCCGGTGATCGTGTGGCTGCGGCGGCGCGGCCCGAAGATCCCCGACGCGGTGCATGCACGGTGCTACGTGGCGATGCTCGCCGCGGCCCTCGTGGCGATGACGGTCGCCGCGGTGTGACGTCTCCTTCCGTCTGCGACTCCACGGTGAGTCGGGATGGCCGTGAGAGGTGGGCGCGATAATTCGTTCGCCGCCGAACCGTTCCGCGGCCACAGTGGGGACATGTCACCATCTCTGCGCCGTGCCGTCGCCCTCGTCGCGCTCTCGCTCGCGTTCGGGCTGATCCAGTTCGACGCGACCGTCGTGAACGTGGTGCTCGCCACCATGCGGCGGTCGCTCGGCGGCGACCTCGGGCTGGCGCAGTGGGCGGTGGACGGCTACACGATCCCGTTCGCGGCGCTGATGCTCGCCGCGGGGCCGGCGGCCGACCGGTTCGGCCGCCGCCGGGTGTGCGTGCTCGGCTTCGCGCTCTTCGCCGCGGCGACCGCAGGCTGCGCATACGCCCCGGGCTGGGCTGCGCTGATCGGGTGCCGGGTCGCGGCAGGGACCGGCGCCGCCCTGATCCTGCCGAGCTCGCTCGCGATGATCGGCGAGGCGTACCCGCAGCCCGCGGCGCGGGCGCGGGCACTCGGCGTGTGGGGCGGCGTCGCGAGCACGGGTTTCGCGGCCGGCCCGCCCGTCGGCGGGTTGCTCGCTGCGGCGGACGGCTGGCGGTCGGTGTTCTGGGTGGGTGTCCCGATCGCGGTGCTCGCGGGCGTCGCCGTGCTGCTCACGACCGAGCCGTCGGCCCGTCGGCCCAGCCGGCTCGACGTCCGGGGGACCGCGCTGGGGGCGGCCGCGCTCGCACTCGGGACGGCGGCGATCATCGAGATCGGCCAGGGCCGATGCGCCGTCGCGCTGGCGCTCGCGGCCGCGACCATAGGCGTGGGAGCGGCGTTCGTCGCCGCCGAGCGCACCGCCACCTACCCGATGATCCCGCGGGACATGGTGGGGCCAGGTCCGTTCCGGGGCGCAGTCGCGACCGGGTTCGTGTTCAACTTCGCGCTGTACGGCGCTCTGCTGTGCGCGGGCCTCGGGCTGCAGGTGGTGCACCGGTACAGCGTGCTCGGCACGGGCATGGCGATTCTGCCGATGACCCTCGTGGTGGCAGCCGGCTCGACGACGAGCGGATTCGTGACCGCGCGGTTCGGGCCCCGGATACCGATGCTCGCGGGGTTCGGCGGCGCCGCGGTCGGGGCGGCGATCGTGGCGGTCGGCGCGAGCGATCCGCGCGCCGTGACCGTGGGTCTCACCGCCGTCGGGCTGGCATCGCTGGCGATGCCGGCGATGACCTCCGTCGCCCTCGATGCGGCCCCGGCCGCCCACGCGGGCCTCGCTGGTGCGGTCCTCAACAGCTCGCGGCAGACCGGCGGCGCGCTCGGCGTCGCGGTGCTCGGCGCAGTGTTCAATGCCGCGGGGCGCACCGCCCCCGCGTTGGCGCTGGCGTTCGCGGCCGTCACCGTCATACTCGTGATCGGGGTGCGCACCAGCCTCCGCGCGACCGCGCATACCCACGAGGAGGTGGGCTGCGATGTCGGGTGACGCGGATCTGGCGCGCGTGGGGGAGTTGTTCGCCGACCGCACGCGGAGCCGGATCCTGCTGGCGCTGTTGTCGGGTCGCGAGCTCGCGGCCGGGGTATTGGCCGACGAGGCGGGCATCTCCCGGCCCACGGCGAGCGCGCACCTGCGCAAGCTGGTCGACGGTGGCCTGCTCGCCGTCCGCGCCGACGGGCGCCACCGCTGGTACCGGTTGTCCGGGCCCGAGGTGGGAGACCTGGTCGAGCGGCTCGCCTCGTTCGCACCTGCCGAGGAGGCGCGGTCGCTCAAGGCAACCACGCGGGCGGCGCGGCTGCGTACCGCGCGGACCTGTTACGACCACTTCGCCGGGCGGCTCGGCGTCGGCATCATGGGTGCGCTTCTCGACGGCGGGTTCGTCGACGGTGGCGACGGCCTCTTCCGGGGCGACGGTGCCGATCGGCCGGCATCCGCGGGCCGGGAGGTCGACTATCGGCTGACCGACCCGGGCCGGGAGTTCCTGGCGGGATTGGACATCCACGTTCCGGACGGCGGCCGCCGGGGGCGGCCGGCCGTGCGCTACTGCATCGACTGGACCGAGACCCGCCATCACCTCGCCGGGGCCGCTGGCCGCGCCATCGCCGACCGGTTCTTCGCCGCCGGATGGGCCGAGCGGCTGCCCACCTACCGCGCGGTGCGGGTCACCCCGTCGGGCGCCGACGTTCTCGCGGAACGGTTCAAGATCGATTGGGCGGGTTGACCGCCCGCTCGCGGCGCCCCGCGGTGAGCGGCGTGCCGATGCCGTGCAGGACGATGCTGGCGAGCACCGTCACCGTCATCACCTCGGCGACGCGAGCCGCGTCGGCGTCCGGCAACTCGTTGTACGCGATCAGGCCGAACACGATGGTCGAGGTCCCACGGGGTCCGAGCCAACCCAACAGGGCGATCTCCCGCGGCCGCAGCCCCGAACCCACCATCGCGATCGCGAAGGCGGCCAGCCGCACCACCGTCAGCGTCGCGACGGCGTAGACGATCCACCGCAGCGGCACACCGCTCCACAGTGAGTACACCGCCACCACGCCGAACACGAACCACATCACGGTGGTGAGCACGGCGCCGACGTCGTCGACGAACTCCAGCTCGTCCTCGGCGGCCGCGGACCGACGGAAGTAGCGGAACGCGACCCCGCACACGAATGCCGCCACGAAGCCGTTCCCGCCGATGCCGACGGCGGCGGCCCACGCGAGCAGGGGCGCGGCGACCAGGATCAGGCGCCGCGACCGAGCATTCGAGAGGTGGTGGCGTTCGGTGGCGTTCATCGCCGCGGCCAACGATGTGCCGATCACCGCTCCCACCAGGAGCGCCTCGAGGGCCGCTGGCGCCGCATTCGCGAGCGCGTCGAGCGGACTGTCCGCCTGCGCACCCACTCCCACCCACGCCAGCGCGAATACGATGAGTGGGCTGAGGATCCCGTCCGCGTACCCCGCCTCCACCTTGAGGATGTCGCGGACCCGCGTGGGCACGCCGCGGCCGAGCAGGAGCGACGGTGCCGGGGCGAAGTCGACCGGTGCCACGACGCACGCGATCACGAGTAGGAGCGCGACGTCGGTGTGCGGTAACAGGATCAGGCCTGCGCCGATCGCGCCGGCGAGCCCGATCGGAAGTGCGACCAACAGGGCCCGCAGCGCTGTGCGGGGATGGGCGCCGAGCAGGCCGCCCCGCACGTCGGTCGCTTCGACGAACAGCAGTACGGCGAGGATGATCTCGGCACATCGCAGCGCGACCGCGGTATTGAGTGTGTCGGCGACCGTGCTGCGCGCGCAGAGCCCGAGCAGGGCGCCCGCGAGCACCAGCACCATGGGCGCTGCGACGCCTCGGCGTGCCAGCGGCTCGGCGAGCAGCGCCCAGCCGACCAGGGCCACGCCCGCGCACAGGATCGCGGCGATCATGCGTGGGACTCTACGGCGCGTCGCGCTGTCACATCGGGGCCGGAGCGAGGCCCAGGGCCGCGATGCTGCGCAGCGTCGCCGGGGCGCCGTCGGGCATCGTCACCTCGATATCCGCGATCGCCGCCACCGCTGTCGTGTCCGATACTGCGGCGAACGGGTACGGGGGTCTCGTCGGCGGGGTGAGGACCCGCGCCGCCTCGTCGATCCACGTGTGGGGTCCCGTCTTCAGGGGCAGCGGCACGACGGCCCGATCTGTACGGGCTACTCGCGGTTCGGTGGCGACGGCCGTGACCGGATCCACTCCGAGAGCGGCGTGTACACGAGGGACGTCACCAGGTCACAGGCCATGCCGGCCAGAGCGATGGGGTAGAGGCCCGCGCCGCAGGCCATCCCGATGGCGGCCACGATCCAGATGCTGGCCGCAGTGATCACGTTGTGCGGGTTGTCGTGGCGGACGATGATGATGCCCGCGCCGAGGAACCCGATACCGGTCACGATCTGGCCGGCGAGCTGGCCGGGATTGTTGACGACGCGGCCGACGGACAGGATGTCGTCGAAGCCGTACTTGCTGATCAACATCAGCATCGCGGCACCGACGCCGACCATCGTGTGTGTGCGCAGGCCCGCGACCTTGTGGCGGATCTCCCGCTCGATGCCGATCACGGACGAGAGCACGAATGCCACGCCCAGCGGCACCAGCTGTTGGCTCAGGCCGACCATGCCGGTCCTACGCTCGGGCATACCGCCTCAGGCTCTGCACCTACGGGGTGTACGCCTTCGCCTCGTCGATCCACGTCTGGCATTCCTTCTCCGACAGCCCGACCACCTTGCCGTGCCGGGCCTCGATCATCTCCTTGAGGTGCGCCGCGTTGCGGTGCTTGAGCTCCTTGATGGAGTCCACGCCGATCTCCTTGAGGATCGTCGCGTACGTGGGACCGATGCCCTTGAGGTGGGCCAGGTCGTTCTCGACGTGCTCGGACATGTCGTGCTCCCTCTCGGTCGTGGTCGACGGGCGGTGGCCGTCTGGCCGAATCGTAGGTGACGGGTGGTGTCGCAGCCGGGAAGCGGGAGCCTGTGCCGTGCGCGGATTCCCGACCATCGGGTCGATAGTCCACCAATCGGGCGAATCGGTTGCGGTGCGATACCGCGGTCGGCGCGGACCACCTGATGCCGAAGTCTCGATGATCGAGCTGTACTACCGTGTCGCGGGTCGTCCGCGGCATCGGCACTCGGAATACTGCTCCTGTGCCAGAGGATGTCGTGCTCGACGAGGACGGCGCGCGGCTGCGCGTCGACGCTCTACTCCGGCTGGCGCTGGGGCTGATCGAGTCGGGGCACCCCGGCAGCGGGGCGCTGGACATCGCCCTCTCATGTGCCCGAGCGCTGGGGATCGGCGACGTGGTGATCGTCGACCTTGGACGCACCCTTTCGCTGCAGTACCTGCTACCCGACGGTGAGTCGGTCATCCGGACCGGCACCGCGGCAACATTCGGCACCGTCGACTGCCGGGCGATGAAGCGGCTGCACCGACTGGTCGCCGATGTGGTGGTCGGGCGCATCGGTGCCGATGCCTTGCCGGGGGCGCTCGACGATGTGCTCGAACGACCGGGGCCGCCCCTGTGGTGGAGCGTGGCCGGTATGACGGTGCTTGCGTTCGCCGTGGCATGGCAGGTCGGCGTGGGCGCTCGCGCCGCCGCCGTCGCTGCCGTGCTCCAAGTGGCCTCGTCACTGGTCGGCGCGCTCGCGGCTCGGCTCGGGATTCCGCGGGTGTTCGGGGCTGCGACGCAGGCGTTGCTGTGCGGGCCGTTGATCGTGGCGGCCCACGCGATCGGCGTGGTGACCTGGGTCGATGCGGCGGCGTGCGTGGGGGTTCCGTGGATGCTGATCGTGCCGCTTCCCGTGTTGGTGGCGACGGTGGTGGACGCCGTCGCCGAGCGGTACGGCGCGGCGACGGCCCGTGCGTTCGTGGTGGTCCTCACCAGCGGGGGCCTCGCATTGGGCGCCCTGGTGGTGGTACAGCTCGGCGCGCGCCTCGACATCGGCGGCTCACGGGACCTCACCCTGCCCGTACTTCCGATCGCTCTCGGGCTGTTGTTCTCGGCGATCGGTGCCATGGCGAACGCGATGGCGAACGGAGGTGGACGCGACCTGCTGATTCCCGCCGCCGTGATCGGCGTGTTCACTGCGGGGGTGAACCTTGTTCTGGTGCACGCCGTTGGGCTGCCGGCCGACTGGGCCACGTTCGGGGCCGCTGTCACCCTGGGCTTCGTCTCCGCCGTGTGGTCGCGTTTCGTGCCGTATCCCGCGGCGGTCCTGGCACTCCTGGGCATCACCGGTGCGCTGCTGCCGGGGCTCACGGTGTACCTCGGCATCGCCCATGAGGTCTTCCGGGCCTCCGGGGGACCACAGTTCCTCGCCGCCGCCGTCACTGGTGTGGGGCTCGGTGTCGGGGTGGCCTTGGGCGAGCGGCTCTCCCGCGTCGTCCCCGGGCCGGTGGTGCAGGACGACTGATGGGATGCACCAAGCCGATCGGGTTCGGCAGACCTGGTAGCTGGTAGCCGCGAACCGCATACCTCGGCCCGGGGACGACGAAGGCCCCGGCCGGAGATGTCTCCTGACCAGGGCCTTCACGCTGGAGCGGGCGACGGGAATCGAACCCGCGTAGCTAGTTTGGGAGACTTTTTCGACGGTCTCACGTGGTGAGACTCGATCTGCGGCGATGGACCCTCTGGCGAATGAAACATACAGGTACACAGACGCTTTCGGTACGCCTCCGGACGCCCGTAGACCGCTCGCGAACGGCCGCGAGACGCCTTCGGACGCGGTGTCTACGCGGTGTCGGAAGTGTCTATCGAGCGCGTGCTGCGTTGACTTCGGCGGGCTACTCGGCTTCGACCGGCAGTCCATCCAGCAGTGCGCCGGGTGTGGTGTCGAGGCCGCGCGCGAACTTGAGGACGTTCTCCACACGAGGTGAGCGCTGCCCCCGCTCGACCTGACCGACGTACGTCCAGTGGAGGTCGCACTGTACGGCTGCGGCCTCTTGGGACAGGCCCAGGCCCTCGCGCCTGGAACTCGACTGGCGCAGCGTCCTACTCCACAAGACCTACTACAAGGCCGTGTACCGCCCCGCACTCCTCCGCGCCAGCCTGGTCCTGGTGGTTGATGAGCTGCGGCCGGTCCCGGCAGACGCCACCGCCCACAGCCTCCGGCACACCTACGCGAGCTTCTGCGTCAGCGCGGGACTGCACCCGAAGCAGATAGCGGACTACATGGGCCACGCTTCCGTGAACACCACAATGGGCATCTACGCCCACCTATTCGAGGACGACCACAGCGACGCCATGGCCGCGCTCGGCAACGTCGCAGCGGTACGCCCGCGCCCGAACAACGTCACTCCGCTGCGAGGCTGGGGTTAGCTGTTAGCTCGCTGCCCCGGTCGCCTTCGGAAGACCGTTGACGAACTCTTCGATGACTTCGGCGTAGGGGCGGCCACCGTCATGCGGCGAGTTCGCCTTGTACACCTGGTTGTTGTTGTTCGCAGCGGCGATCAGCGCGAAGAACTGAGATGCGGTCAGGTCGTCAAACTCACGAAGGTGCTTCCAAATAGCATCGGTGGTCCGAAAGTTCGGCGACTTGGCCATCGCATTAACCAACGAACGGCCAAGATGCGTGCGGAAGGTTGGCTTCGCCGCGATCCGCTCAAGCAACTGAATTGCGATGGCCTCCGCCGAGAGGTTCCGTGCGGTCTGAGCCTGATGCTTACCGAGCGGTCCGTATGGAGCGAGGTCAAATTTCAGGCTCAGCACCGGGACGTGCCGCCCAAGCAGCCAGCCGACCTCCTGATCACACCACTGGCTCTCCCTGAACCCCTGGTGGAGGAAGGCAATGCCGCCATCACACCGATCCAGCGCGCCAACAATCTCGTCATGCCACGAGGAATCCGGCTCGATCGAGTCGTGCGCCACGAACAGCTCAATTCCATAACGCGCCAGTTCGTCACCAACAGCGTGCACCAACACCCTCTGTGACGAGAGGTGCGAAGCAAACAGGAACAACGGCGTGTCGGTCTCCATCAGGGCGGCAGGGGCTGCGAGAGGAGCTACTGGTACAGCACCGGGCACTTCGACACCAAAGTAATCAGCCAGGCCAAGCAACTGCTCGTCGGTAGCCTCACAGATCACATCAGACACCGAGGGGTCGAACTGGTCTCCGCTGACAGCCGGGACTTCGTACGTTTGCAGAACGATATTCATGTGATCCCAACGCTGCATTCCCTCCAGCCTCTCGGTGAGCTCCACCAGTAGCTGCGCGCGCGTCTTCTTCTCCACCGCCCGAAGGTCCCTTCCCTGAACCAAGTCCGACGCGACCCACTGTAGTGCGAAGGTCCGACAGGTTCGTCACGTTCGCGGCGCGCGGTGTCAGCGCGGTGTCGATCGCTCCGCGCCTGCCTCAGACATGACAAAGGCCCCGGTCGGAAACCCACTCCGACCAGGGCCTTTCGTCGAGAGCGGGCGACGGGAATCGAACCCGCGTAGCTAGTTTGGAAGACTAGGGCTCTACCATTGAGCTACGCCCGCGTGCGCTGTGCGCGGTTCGACTCTACCGGGTTCGGTCGACCTGACGAAATCGGGTCGTTGCAGTGGAGCGGAGCGAGGGAAGGGGACACGGGGTGCGGTTGCAGCATGCGGCGGGGGCGGTCGCGGTACTCGGTGTCGCTGTCGTGCTCGCAGGCTGCTCGGGCAAAGTCGTCGGAACCGCGCAGCCCGCTCCCGGTGTCACCGTCACCGTGCCGGGCACCGTCGTCGCCCCGAGTGCCACCCCGACGACGGTCGCGCCGACGCCCGTGGCCCCGCGCCCGACCACCGGGTCTCCGGTAGGCCCGGCGGCCGCGACCCCGATCCCGGTGAACGGCAACGGTTACACGTTCGTGCAGACCCACTCGGGGAAGGCCCAGTGTCAGGTGAGCGTCGGCGCCGTCGGATGCCAGGTGCTGTTCCAACAACCCGGTCCCAGGACGGACAGCGGCAACCCCGCCGACGGGGTGAACGTCACCTCCGGCGGCGAGATCACCTACATCGAGGGCAACCTCGGGGACCCGCCATACTACACGATGGAGTACACCACGTACACCTCGATGGGATGGACGATCCAGGCGACGCTCGACGGAACGCGGTTCACGAACGATGCGACGGGGCATGGGATGTACGTGAACATCTCGGGCGTTCAGTCGTTCTGACGTTGCGGCGCCCTTCCGTCGCGCTGATCCCGGACCTCAGGACTGCGGCCCGGCCGTGATGAACCCTGGCGGCAGCCGATCCGCCAACGAATAGCTCAGCCCGGGCGCAGAGGCTGGCGTAGGCCTTTCCGCGGCGTGCGCGTGCTCGTCGTACGACTGTTCGATCGCGGATGCCATCGCGTATGAGATGCGTTCTGTGAGTTCGGGTTCGACCACGGCACGGGGATACCTGGTGGCGAGCCGGGCGATGTTGGCCAGTTCGTCGGCGGCTTCGTTGAGAGGATGGCCGCAGTGCCCCTTGACGTGGCGGAACTGTATCGGGCACCGGATGGCTCCGAGCAGGTCGACAAACATTCGGCGTGCGGCGTACCCGATTCCGCGGTACCCGCCGACGGGGTCCTCGCGTGTATGCAATGCGTGCGCGACCGCAACCGCGTCGACGGAGTCCGACAGGAGCGTCGCGCCGCGTGGCGAGGCCGCAGCGATCAGCTCCAGACCCAGGATCAGCGCGTCGAACTCGGCCCTGTTGGCCGGCTCGTCCCACGTGATCGTGTCGACGGCGACGTCCCCGCGATGGCTGATCGCGGCGGTCGCGGCAACCCCCGAGGGGTCTACGGAACAGTCGGTGGCGACGATCAGGTCGCAGCTTTCGCGCGGGGTGACGCGGCGGATCGTCGGCCACCAGTGGTGTTCGATCGACCGATGTTTCTCGCTGTCCGGGTATCGCACGCCGTCATCGTCGTCCGCGGCCGGGCCGGCGACGTCGGCGTCCGTGGTGACCCGCTCGCTCTCCTCACGCATGATCTCCACGGCGGCGGTCTCGGCACGGTTGCCGTAGCCCAGCCCGACACTGACGGCCACGCCCGCGGCGTTCAGTCGCGCGCCCACGGCCGCCCGGCGATTCGAGACCACCACCCACACCGGGCCATCGAGGCCGGCGACAGTCGCCAGCACGCTGGCGATGATCTCCGGCATCGGATGCCGTGCTCGTGTCTCGTGCAGCGTCATGTCGCGGACGGCCCAACCGTTCCGCATCTCGTCTACGCAGATCACCCATCGGATCCGCTGCGCGAGATCATCGTTCGACCGATACATCCACGACGCGAACGCGATGTGCACCGGAGCGGTCGACATCGCCGTCGTGGGCCTCCGCGGCACCACATACCGCGACCGATTGCGAGACAGCAGGCCGCCTCCGACGAATCCCCCCTGAGTTTCCATGGACGACAGGATGGACCGACCCACCGACATGTTCCGGCGCCCACCCGACCCCGGATCGTGCAACGGTGCAGCGGAACGGGGTTGGCGCCGACGCTGCGGCCGGCTACCTCAGGGCGTGATGCTGGGACGTGACGAGGTCAGCATGTGCTCGAGCCGGGTGACGTCCTCCCGAAGCAGGGCCAGCGCTCCGGGCACGGAGTCGACACCGTCGGGCGTGCGGTCGCTCAGCACGCCGCCCAGGGCGATGTCTGCGAGCTGGTCGGCGACCTGCGCGGGGCTGAGATCGAGGCCGCGCGGCGGATACCAGAACGCCACCCAGTTCGCGACACCCAGCAGCGCGAACGCCGCCAGTGAGGTGTCCACGGGGCGGCAACTCCCGTCCTGTTTGGCCGCGTCGATCAGGCTGCTGAGCGCGGCGAGGGTGTCGCGGCGCGCGGCGCGATGCTGCTTCGCCAACGGCTCGGGGAACGAGTCCTCACTCGTGAGCAGCAGCCGGAACCGACGCGGGTGTTCGGCGACCCGCCGCGCGACCGAGGCCACGGCCTCGCGTAGCCGCTCGGCAGCGGGGCGCTCCGTATCGACCGCGAGCGCGCCGAGCGACTCGGCGGTCTCCAGGGTGAAGCCGCGGACGAGGTGCTCGAGCAGCTCGTCCTTGCCGCTCACGTAGTGGTAGACGCCGGTCCGGGTGAGGCCGACCGCATCGGCGAGCTCCTGCAGCGATGTGCCGGCCACGCCCTGCCGAGAGAACAGTCCCTCTGCCGCCTCCATGAGCTGCTCGAGGACCAGGTCGTGTCGGCCCGAGGTGCGCACTGTCGGTTTCGGCATGCCAGCCAGCGTATTACGTGCAGGTCGGCAGCTCGATGGTCGACGGGAGGGTTGACAATTCGACGGTACCGTCAGAACATTGTCATAACCGTCTAGACAGGAGTCATCGCCCATGGTCAAGCGCATCGGATTGATCGTTCCGAGCTCGAACGTGACCGTCGAGACCGAACTGCCACGCATCCTGGGGAACGTGCCCGGCGTCGAGTTCACGTTCCACTCCAGCCGGATGCGGATGCACGCCGTGACGCCCGAGGGGCTCGCGGCGATGAACGCACAACGGGAGCGGTGCGTCCTCGAGGTCGGCGACGCGGGTGTCGATGCGGTGCTGTACGCATGCCTCGTCGCGATCATGGCCACCGGGCTCGGCGAGCACGAGCGCGTCGAGGCGGCCGTATCCGAGCAGTTGTCCACCGGGGGAGCGGACGTGGCTGTCCTGTCGAGTGCCGGCGGCCTGGTCCAGGCGCTCCGGGACACCGGCGCTCGCCGCATCGCCCTGGTCATGCCGTACCTGCGGCCGCTCGCCGAGCGGGTGGTCGCCTACCTCGCCAATGAGGGATTCGAGATCGCCGACTGGCGCGCGCTGGAGGTCGCGGACAATGCAGAGGTCGGCTGCATCCCCGCCGAGCGGGTCCTCGCCGCAGCGCGCGATCTGGACCTCGATGGTGTGGACGCGCTCGTGTTGTCGGCGTGTGTGCAGATGCCCTCGTTGTCGATCGTCGAGGAGGCGGAACGCGAACTGGGCCTGCCGGTCCTGTCCGCCGCGACCGCGGGTGCGTACGCCGTCCTGCGCAGTCTGGCGCTGCCCGTCGACATCCCGGGTGCCGGGTCGCTACTGCGCGCCGACACCGTCCCCGCCTGACCGCCCACCCACGAGAAGTATGGAGTGACAGCAATGTCCACCAAACCCGAGCATCGCGTCCAGGGCGTAGACCACGCCGCCTTCCCTACGTTCGATCCCGCCGCCACCGTCCGCTTCTACCGGGACGTGCTGCGGTTCCCCGTCGTCCATTCGATCTGTGCGGCCGGTTGGGGCCCCGAGAAGCACCCCGACTTCATCCACTTCTTCTTCGACATCGGCGGTGGCGACCGGATCGCCTTCTTCTACTACTTCGGGCTGGAGCAGACCGGCGACGCAGACGCACCCGGCGACTCGTGGGCTCGCCTCCCGGAAGGCACCCCGCAGTACTTCGTCAACTCCCGCCATCTGGCGATCCACGTCGCGGACGAGGACGACCTGCTCGAGTATCGGCGCCGGCTCGACGAGTCCAACTGGCCTGTCGAGATGCAGGTCATGCACGAGACCATCGAGTCCATCTACACCCACGACCCCAACGGGTACATGGTGGAGATCACGCGCGCGCTGCGAGCGGTGACCCCGCAGGAGGATCTCGACGCGGAGCTCACGATCGACGCGCTGATCGAAGTGGCAGAGGGGGATTCGCCGTCGCTCGAGAAGCTGTTGACCCGCAAGGCCGAGCTCATCGTCCAGCGTGCGGCCCAGTGGGCGGCCGATCACGAGGCGGCGACCCGATGACCGCCTGCTTCTACGTCCTGGACGTGCCCGAGAACCGCGGCGTCATCGACGTCGCGGAGGGGACCGGCGTATCGATCGACCGCGTGGGACCGTACTTCCGGATCAGCGGCGGGTCGGAGATCGTCGTCGACCGGCGCGCGAGCGGCGCCCGACATGCGGTGTGGTACAGCGTGATCGCGGGCCTCGAGGGCTCGACGATCGCGCAGCACGACAAGAACGCGCTGCGGGTGGTCGCGGTATGAGCGATTCGGAGAGGATCGGCGCCGGAAGGTATCTCGCAGCGGCGGCGAACCCCGCCGACACCGTCACCAGTGCCCACGAGCTGACCACGGCCGACGGTGCGACCGTCGCCGGCCTGCTCCGGACATTGCCGGGGGCGACCGCCGTCTGCGTGCTCATGCACCCCCGGCAGGACTTCTCGCACCACGTCCTGGTGCCGGAGCTGCTGCGGCGCGGCTACGCGGTGTGGACGCAGAACACCCGCGGCGGTCAGAGCGACCTGTCCCTTGTGCATGAGCAGGCGCTGCTGGACTGCGCTGCGGGACATCGGTTCCTGCGGGGGTACGGGTTCGAGACCGTGGTCTCCGTCGGGCACTCGGGCGGTGCGGCGCTGGCCGGCTACTACATCGAGCAGTCGGCGCTGCCCGGCGCGGAGCGGTTCGCGAGCTCGCCCGGCGGTCGGCCGGTGCCGCTGCCCGACGCCGACATGCCGGTGCCCGACGGGTTGATGCTGATGGCGCCGCACCCGGGGCAGGGACTCCTGCTCGGGCGGATGATCGACCCGTCGGTCGCCGACGAGGACGACCCGATGTCGGTGGTGCCCGCGCTCGATCCCTACAACCCGCGCAACGGCTTCCGTCCGCCACCCGAGCCATCATCGTACGCACCAGAATTCGTCGCGGAGTACCGCGCCGCGCAACGGCGACGGGTGGAGCGGATCGACGCCGTCGCACGCCGACGGCTGGCGGTCGCCGGCGAGGCCCGACGCCGGTTCGCCGCGTCCGGCGATGCCGGAGACCGCCGTTCGGCCCTGGCGACCGGGGTGATCACCGTGCACCGCACCGACGCCGACCTACGCTGCGTCGACCCGTCCCTCGACCCGAACGACCGCCCGTACGGGTCGTTGTTCGGGCGCCGACCCGACCTCACCGACTACGGCATCGTCGGCTTCGGTCGGCTCACGACACCCGAGGCGTGGCTGTCGACGTGGTCCGCGATCTCGAGCCGTGCGGGACTCGTCCGGTGTGCCAAGGGGATACACGTGCCCACCCTGCTCGTCGAACTCACCGGAGATCAGGCGTGCTTCCCGGCGGATGCCGCCGAGATCGTGGCGGCGATCGCCGCGGACGACGTCACCCATGTGCGCGTGGCGGGCAAGCACTTCGGCGGCGCACTCCGCGACGGCGAGCCGACGGCGGCGGCGCTCGCGGGCGAGCGGATGGGGAACTGGCTGGGGGAGCGCTTTTCGAGCGGCTCCTACGTCTCGGCGTGACCGCGTCGCCACGTGATGTCGTCGCTCGATGTGAAACCGCCGGACGGACAGCGCGATAACGAGTGACCCCGATAACGAGAGACAGGGCCCCGGACCGACGCATCGGTCTGGGGCCCTGTGCTCTGTGCTACTCGACCGGGCTGATGCAGGCCGCGGCGAACGCCAGCTGGTAGAGCGCGTACGCGCGGGCACCGCGGTGCAGCTCGATGGAGTGCCCCGCACCGGCGAAGCGATCGACCCGGACCAGCGGCGCGGCCGTGAAGTGCCCAGCCAGGAGCGCCTGCGCCTCGGTACCGGACTGCCAGATGTTGTCGTGCTCGGCCAGAGTCAGGCTCACGGGGATGGCGACCGCCGCGGCAACGGCGGGCAGCAGGTCCGACCAGCCGACGACGTCGGTGAGCTCGGGCATGGGGAGCGGCCGCAGGAGGTCGGCATCGCGCGCGATGCTGTCGGGTGCCTGCGTGGCGGTCGGGCCGAGCATCACCTGCGCGTGTCCCTCGGTGGGCAGGGTGACCGCCGCGCCGTCGCCGATCAGGGAGGCCCACATCTCCCGGATACCGGGTTGCCAGAGCTCGCCGAGCCCGCTGACCTCGACACCGGCCAGGGGCGTCGCGGTGGCCGCCGCGACCTGGAGGGCGATCATGCCGCCGATGGAGTGTCCGATGAGGACCACCGGCCCGGGGTACTCGGCGGCGAGCCGATCGACCGCTGCGGCCAGCGACGCGGTCTGGGCGGCGAACGACAGTCGCCCCGGGTCGGCGACGGCACTGCCGCCGTACCCGGGGCGGTCGATGGCGGCCACGGTGTAGTCCAGCCGGCTGCCGAGCGCCAGCAGTGAGTCCGGTCCCTGGTCGTAGTAGCCGGAGTCGTATGTGCCGCCGTGCAGGGCGATCACGAGCCCTCGCGGTGAGCCGGAGGGCTCGGCGACCCGACCGCCCATCACGAGGCCGTCGACCTCGATGTTCAGTGGGGCGGTCTGAGTTGCTGTGTCGGACATGGGTTCCCTTCCTTTCTCAAGGTGATATATGGCCCTCCTGACATATGTGTGGGTCAGTTCCGGCCGGGGAGGGTGGGGCGGTGACCGCCGAGGCTGAGCATGGCGAGGGCGATGAGGGAGTCGGGGCTGTGGAAGCCGAACGCCATCCGGGCGATGA
>NZ_BAABFR010000088.1:0-22523 GCF_039541155.1 Tsukamurella soli | reverse complement strand
GACGGTGGCTTCGCCGTGCGCGCGGTCCTGCCGGTCGCCGGCCCCGCGCGGTAGAGCCGGCCGGACGGAACGCGGGCTAGGGTCGGGCGGTGGCGATCACCGTGTTCATCGCAGACGACCAGGCGATGGTGCGCCAGGGTTTCGGCGCCCTGTTGGCGGCGCAGCCCGACATCTCCGTGGTCGGCGACGCGCCGGACGGGAGCGTCGCTGTGGCCGAGGCCGCCCGGCTGCGCCCCGACGTGATTCTGATGGACGTGCGGATGCCCGTCATGAACGGGCTCGAGGCGGCGGCGGAGATCCTGCGGGCACATCCGCGGACCCGGGTGCTGATGCTCACCACGTTCGACATCGACGACTACGTCTACGAGGCGCTGCGGATCGGTGCGTCCGGGTTCATGCTCAAGGACGCCCCGGCCGACGAACTCGTCCGGGCGGTCCGGGTCGTGCACGATGGACAGGCCCTGCTCGCGCCGTCGGTGACCCGTCGCCTCATCGCCGAGGTCACCGCGACCCGTGCCCGCCGCCGCGCGCAGCCGGCCGAGCTGGGCACGCTGACCCCGCGCGAACGCGAGGTGCTCGAGGCTGTCGCCGCGGGTCGATCGAACGCCGAGATCGCCGCTGACCTGTACGTATCCGAGCAGACGGTCAAGACCCACGTGTCGAAGGTGCTGGCCAAGCTGGGGCTGCGGGACCGTGCGCAGGCCGTCGTCTACGCCTACGAGAATGCTGTGGTCAGCCCCGGCTGACGAGGGTTACCGGGACAGCGCGCCGTCCGACCGGGAAGATGGGGCCATGAGCTTGAGGATCGGAATCCTGACCGGTGGCGGCGACTGCCCTGGACTGAATGCGGTGATCCGCGCCGTCGTGCGGACGTCGGAGGCGCGCTACGGGTCTTCGGTCGTCGGCTTCCAGGACGGCTGGCGCGGGCTGCTGGAGAACCGGCGCGTGCACCTGGCGAACGACGACCGCAACGATCGGCTGCTCACCAAGGGCGGCACCACGCTCGGCACCGCGCGCACGCACCCGGACCGCCTACGCGAAGGGCTGGACCAGATCAAGGAGACGCTGGACGAGAACGGGATCGACGTGCTGATCCCGATCGGCGGCGAGGGCACCCTGACGGCCGCGTCGTGGCTGTCGGACGAGGGCGTCCCGGTGGTGGGGGTGCCGAAGACGATCGACAACGACATCGACTGCACGGACGTGACTTTCGGCTTCGACACGGCCCTGACCATCGCCACCGACGCGATCGACCGGCTGCATTCGACCGCGGAGTCGCACCAGCGCGTGATGCTGGTCGAGGTCATGGGGCGGCACGCGGGGTGGATCGCGCTGAACTCGGGAATCGCGGCCGGCGCACACATGATCCTGATCCCCGAGGTGCCGTTCGACGTCGAGGAGCTGTGTCGGTTGATCAAGCGCCGGTTCCAGCACGGGCACTCGAGCTTCATCTGCGTCGTCGCCGAGGGTGCGAAGCCTGCGGAGGGGACGATGGAGTTGCGGGTGGGCGGAGTCGACGAGTTCGGGCACGAGCGCTTCACCGGTGTCGCCCACCAGTTGGGCGTCGAGATCGAGAAGCGCATCAGGAAAGAGGTGCGGACGACGGTGCTCGGACACGTGCAGCGCGGCGGCAAACCCACCGCGTACGACCGCGTGCTGGCCACCCGGTTCGGGGTGAACGCCGCCGACGCGGCGCACGCCGGCGAGTGGGGGAAGATGGTGTCCCTGCAGGGCCAGGAGATCGGCCTCGTGGCGCTGAGCGAGGCGGTGAGCCAGCTGAAGCGGGTGCCGTCGGCGCGGTACGAAGACGCAGCGGCGTTCTTCGGGTGACGGCGGCGGGTGGTGCGTGGGCACCCGGACCTCCGCGAGTGCGCGCAGCGGCGTAGTTCGGGTGACGGCGACCGGGCGCGCGAAAGCAGGGTCGATAGAATCGTCGGTTATGAGTGAGCTCTTGGACTATGCCGACGTCGTCGACCGATTCGAGCCGGTGATGGGCATGGAGGTGCACGTCGAACTCGGCACCGCCACCAAGATGTTCTGCGGGTGCCCCACCGCGTTCGGTGCCGCGCCGAACACCCAGGTCTGCCCCACCTGCCTGGGGATGCCGGGCGCGTTGCCGGTGGTCAACGTCGAGGCCGTGAAGTCGGCGATCCGCATCGGTCTGGCGCTGAACTGCTCGATCCGGCCGACGTCCACCTTCGCGCGGAAGAACTACTTCTACCCGGACCAGCCGAAGAACTACCAGATCAGTCAGTACGACGAGCCGATCGCCTACGACGGCTACGTGGAGGTCCCGCTGGAGGACGGCACCACGTGGCGGGTCGAGATCGAGCGCGCGCACATGGAGGAGGACACGGGCAAGTCGACGCACGTCGGTTCGGCCACCGGCCGCATCCACGGCGCGTCGCACTCGCTGCTCGACTTCAATCGCGCCGGCGTGCCGCTGGTCGAGATCGTCACTCGGCCCATCGAGGGCGCGGGTGACCGCGCGCCGGAGATCGCCCGGGCCTACGTCACGGCCCTGCGGGACCTGCTCGCGGGTCTGGGGGTGTCTGACGTCCGGATGGACCAGGGCTCGATGCGGTGTGACGCCAACCTCTCGCTGAAGCCCAAGGGCCGGGCCGAGTTCGGCACTCGCACCGAGACCAAGAACGTCAACTCGCTGAAGTCGGTCGAGGTGGCCGTGCGGTACGAGATGCGGCGTCAGGCGGCGGTGCTCGAGGCCGGCGGAGAGGTGATTCAGGAGACGCGGCACTTCCAGGAGGTCGACGGCACCACCGCCGCGGGCCGCCGCAAGGAGACCGCGGAGGACTACCGCTACTTCCCCGATCCGGACCTGGCACCGGTCGCGCCGTCCGCCGAGCTCGTCGAGGAGCTGCGCGGCACGATCGGTGAGCTGCCCTGGGTGCGCCGTGCGCGCATCCAGGCCGACTGGGGGCTGTCCGACGAGGTCATGCGCGACCTGGTCAACCTGGGCGCCATCGACGAGATCATCGCCACGGTCGACGCCGGCGCCACGCCGGACGCCGCCCGCTCGTGGTGGGGCAGCTTCCTGCCGCAGCAGGCCAACAGCCGCGAGGTGGAGCTGGACGCGCTCGCCATCAGCCCCGCGCAAGTGGCCCGCGTGATCGCGCTGGTCGATGAGGGCAAGCTCACCGCGAAGCTGGCGCAGCAGGTCATCGTCGGGGTGCTCGACGGCGAGGGGGAGCCCGACGAGGTCGTCGCCGCCCGCGGACTCGAGGTGGTGCGCGACGACGGTGCCCTGCAGAAGGCGGTCGACGACGCGCTCGCCGCCAATCCCGATATCGTGGAGAAGATCAAGGGGGGCAAGGTGCAGGCCGCCGGCAAGATCGTCGGCGACGTCATGAAGGCGACCCGTGGCCAGGCCGACGCTGCTCGCGTCCGCGAGCTGGTGCTCGCGGCCTGCCAGTAGCCACCGTCGGCGCCCACGGCCCCTCTGAACCACCGGAGTCCTCGGCTCATGCGCCCGAAAGGCGTTGCCGCGCAGGATGCTGGGTGCCAGGCGCAGGTCGGTCCCCATGCCGCGCAGTTTGAGCGTGTGGTGTGGTGTCGAGGGCCGGGTTCAGCTGGGTGGTGGTGTTGATCTCGCTGGTGTACGGCTGGATCGCGGTCGTCGGTGGCGTGTCGGGCGGGGCCGGGTCGTGACCACAACTGCGGCGAGCCGCGCGGAGCCGTTGGCCCCTGTGGTGGGGTCGACGTCGGCGGGGGATCGGTGTCGCGGCTACCCGCACGATTTCGGGGGACACGTGGGCGTGTCGGGCGAATCGGTGCGGGTGACCGCGCCCGCGTCGGCGGGATCCGCCGCGGGTACGTAACCGGGAGCGGACTCGTGGGCGTGAACGGGGCACGTCTTGCGCTACCGGTCTCGCGCTCACACTGCGCCGCAGGCTAGTCCGGGCTGTCGGCGGCGGCGCCGCTGATCGGGATCAGGACGACGCGGTCGTCGGTGGGGGCGGGCTTGCCCCTGCCCTTGTTGCGGGTCGCGCCCTCGACGACTCCCTTGGGGCCGGTGGTGAGACGGCCGATGAGGCCGTACCGGCTGCCGAGCATGGTGTGCGGTGCGCCCGTGGCGGTGGTCGAATCCTTCTGCAGCGTGATCCCCTCGACCCGCGGACCCGTGGTCTCGCTGAGTGCGATCGTCTGCCCCGCCACGGCGCAGCCCTGGAGGCCGGGGCGGTCGGGCCAGGTCCACACCACCGACGGTGCGTCGCCGGTCAGGCTCACGGCGCGCAGGATGTCGCGGTCGGCGCCCTGCTCGGCGACGAACAGCGGGCCACCGTCGGGATCGCGGCACAGGCTGGCCCGGGAGCCGACGCCCGACATCAGGATGCGCGGGTGCGCGGGGGTGATGGTGCCGGGGGAGTCGATCGCGAAGACCTTGCCGGCGAGCGACGCCGGGTTCTGTGCGGCTGCAGGGTCTCCCGTGTTGCCGGTCGCGACCACCAGAGTCTTGTTGGACGTGAACATGATCGATCCGACGTTGCCGGTGGCGCCGCGTGGGATGCCCGCGAGGATCACCTTCGGGTCGTCGCCCGGGGCCACGCGGACGACCCGGTTGTCGGTGGCCGTGCTGATGTAGGCGTAGAAGAGGTGGTCCTCGTCGTAGTGCGGGGACAGGGCGATGGACATCAGGCCACCGTCACCGGAGGTGTCGACCGGGATGTGCACGATCAGCTGGTTCGGCTCGTCGGTGGTGGTGTAGTAGACGTCGCCGTTCCGCTGCGCGGTGTAGGTGTGCTCGGTCGTCTCGGTGGGCACAACGGCGGTGGGATCGGTCAGGCAGGTCGCGATCACCGCGGGGTCCTGATCTATGCACGGGCCCTTCGGCTTGGGCAGCGCGGACGTCGGGGGCGGCGGCGTGGTCGTGGTGGTCTCCGCGCCCTCGGGTGCCGCGCTGAACGGCGCGGCCTCGCTGCTGGAGAAGTCCGCGCACCCCGACAGCGCGACGGCGGTGACCGACAGGGCGGCCAGCGGTCCCACGGCCCCGGCGGCGAGCCGCCTTGGAAGCACGGCGGCGAGCCGCCTCGGCAGCACGGCGGCGAGCCGCCTCGGCAGCACAGCGGCGAGCCGCACACGGCTGCGGGGTCTGTGGCCGGTCATGACGCCACAGTACCGATCCTGGCGATCGCGCCGGACCGCGGTTCGGTCCCGGATCTGCGGTCCCCGGCGCTCTACCCTGGAGGGCGTGAGTGACAACCGATCGGACAAGGCCACGAGCGCCGACCCGCCCGCGACCCGCGACTCGGCGGGCTCACCTATGGACCGCCCGACGGGTGAGCTCCCCAGATTCGGGGACACCTCGGAGATCGGCGACCGTACCGGGCGCATCCTCGACCCGCACGACGACTCCGACACCGGCATCGGTCCCGCGCTCCCGCGGTACCGCGACGACCCGGCGAGCGGGTCGTTCGTGGCGCGGCCCGCGGATCCGCCTATCGGCTCGTCCTCGGTGCCGGACACCAGCCCGGGGCTGTCGTTCGGTGACTACGCGGGCCCCACCGAGGCGATCCCCGCACCGTCGGCCCCCACCGGGCCCACCGTGCCGATCCCGGCCGACAGCGCCCAGCGCGACCAGTTCGGGCGGCTCAACAACCGGCGCCGGGGGCGCGAGCGGGCGGCCGCCGCGCGGGCCGAGGCCGAGGGGCTGACGGTGCCGATCGACGCGCACGGAAATCCCGCGGAGTCGGATGTGCCGCGTGGCCGCCGGTTCTCGGGTCCGACCGGTGCCGACGAGTTGGAGGCGGCCCGGCGTGCGTCGAAGCGGGGTACGACCGACGTGGGCCTGCTCGTGTTGCGGGTCGCGCTCGGCGTGATCCTGGTCGGGCATGGTGCGCAGCACCTGTTCGGCCTGTGGGGAGGCCCCGGCCTCGGGGGATTCCAGAAGTTCCTCGCGAACTCCGGTCCCGACGGTGACCCGACGCTCGGCTTTCATCACTACGTCGAAGTGCTGGCCGTGGCCAACGGGGTGGTGGAGTTGGTCGGCGGCGTCATGCTGGTGGTGGGTGTGCTGACGCCGATCGCCGCGTCCGGCGCGTTGGGCGCGATGATCGTCGCAGCGCTGTACAAGCTGACGCTGGGTGGCACGGGCTTCGAGTTCTTCGCTGCGAAGAGCGGGATCGAACTCGAGTTGATGCTCGGCTGCGCCGCGGTGGGCGTGCTGCTGGCCGGTCCGGGACGGCTCTCGCTCGACTACGGCCGCGGCTGGGCCAGGCGCCCCCATGCGGGTTCGGTCGCGTGGCTGCTCGCGGGCATCGCCGGCGGCGTGGTGATCTGGATCGTGTTCAACGGCGCCGACCCGCTGGTCAAGCACTGAACATGTGCACCGTTCCGTCGGTGTACCCCACAAACAAGTGCACCCTTCCGTCGGTGTGATCGACGGAAGGGTGCACATGTTGAGCGGGTGGTGCGATCGACGGAAGGGTGCACATGTTGCGGACGCGGGGTACGGGTTACGGCACGTGGCGCACGGCGCCGCGGTCTGCGGACGTCGCCAGTGCTGCGTAGGCCCGCAGCGCGGTGGTGACGGGACGCTGCCGGTCGAGCGGCTGCCACGGCCGCTCGGACGCCTCCATCTTGGCGCGACGGCGGTCCAGCTCGTCGTCGTCGACCAGCACCTCGAGCGCACGGGTGTGCACGTCGATGCGGATCCGGTCACCGCTCTCGATCAGGCCGATCGAGCCGCCGGCTGCGGCCTCAGGGGAGATGTGGCCGATGGACAGGCCCGACGTACCGCCGGAGAACCGGCCGTCGGTGATCAAAGCGCACACCTTGCCCAGGCCGGCGCCCTTGAGGAACGCGGTGGGGTGCAGCATCTCCTGCATACCCGGCCCGCCCTTGGGGCCCTCGTACCGGATCACGATGACGTCGCCCGGCTTGATCTTCTTGCCGAGGATCGCGGATACCGCCTGCTCCTGCGACTCCACCACCACGGCGGGGCCCTCGAAGGAGAAGAGGTCCTCGTCGATGCCCGCGGTCTTGAGCACGGCGCCGTCGAGCGCGATGTTGCCGTGCAACACGCACAGGCCGCCCTCCACGGTGTACGCGTGCTCGATGTCGCGGATGCAGCCGTGTGCCGCGTCGGTGTCGAGGCTCTCCCACCGGTTGGACGTCGAGAACGGTTCGACGGTGCGCACGCCGCCGGGTGCGGCGTGGAACAGCTCGATCGCTTCGTCGGACGCCTTGCCGGAGCGGATGTCCCAGGTGTCGAGCCACTCGTCGAAGTCGCGGGTGTGCACGGTGGTGACGTCGGAGTCCAGCAGGCCCCCGCGCCGCAGCTCACCCAGGATGGCGGGGATGCCGCCGGCCCGGTGCACGTCCTCCATGTGGTAGTTCGAGTTGGGCGAGACCTTCGACAGGCAGGGCACGCGGCGGCTGATCTCGTCGATGGTGGCGAGGTCGAAGTCGACCTCGCCCTCCTGAGCTGCGGCCAGGGTGTGCAACACGGTGTTGGTCGAGCCGCCCATCGCCACGTCCAGCGCCATCGCGTTGCGGAACGCCTTGGGGCTCGCGACGTTGCGCGGCAGCACGGACTCGTCGTCGTCGCGGTAGTACCGCAGTGCCGCCTCGACCACGGTCGTGCCGGCACGCTCGAACAGCGCGCGGCGGGCCGCCTGCGTGGCGAGCGTCGACCCGTTGCCCGGCAGCGCGAGGCCCAGGGCCTCGGTCAGGCAGTTCATCGAGTTGGCGGTGAACATGCCCGAGCACGAGCCGCACGTGGGGCACGCCGAGCGCTCGACCTCGCCGAGGCCCTTCGCGTCGATCGAGTCGTTGGCCGACGCCGAGATCGCGGTGATCAGGTCGGTGGGGGCGTGCGCGACGCCGTCGACGACGACGGCCTTGCCTGCCTCCATCGGACCGCCGGACACGAACACGGTCGGGATGTTCAGCCGCATGGCGGCATTGAGCATGCCCGGCGTGATCTTGTCGCAGTTGCTGATGCAGACCAGCGCGTCGGCGGTATGCGCGTTGACCATGTACTCGACCGAGTCGGCGATGATCTCCCGGCTGGGAAGCGAGTACAGCATGCCCCCGTGGCCCATCGCGATGCCGTCGTCGACGGCGATGGTGTGGAACTCGCGCGGGACGCCGCCGGCGGCCTTGATGGCCGCGGCCACGATGTCGCCCACGTTCTTCAGGTGCACATGGCCCGGCACGAACTGCGTGTACGAGTTGGCGATCGCGACGATCGGCTTACCGAAATCGCTGTCCGTGAGGCCGGCGGCCCGCCACAGCGAGCGGGCGCCCGCGGCGTTGCGGCCGACGGTGGTGGTGCGTGAGCGAAGGGGTGGCATGGTGCCTCTTTAGTTGCTGATCGACTTCATTACTGGGCTGATTCGACGCGATCCGCGTCGACGCGGTCGAGGGCTACCGCGTCGGCGGACGGATCCGGGATGCGGCCGCCGCTGGCGAACGCCAGGCGGCTTAGCTGCCCGACGGTGACGGCGGGTAGCCGCACCTCGGAGCGATCGGTGCGAACCGCGTATACCGCACCGTTCTTCGCAATTCTAAGCCCGTCGATATCGGCCCACGCGATCGAGGTGGCGCCCAGGATCCGCACCGAGCGGATCCCGTCACCGTCGACCACCGTCCGGACGCGGAGCACCCAGAATGTGAGCGCGAGTGGAAGGATCAGGATCACCCAGCCGACCCAGCGCAGGTGGGTGCCCCCGCCCGCCTGGGAGCCGTGGTCCACGATCTCCTGGCCCAGCATCCAGGGGCCGGCGACGGTGGCGAGGCAGACCGCGAACAGCCCGATCCCCAGCAGTGCGATTCCGGGGTGCTTGAACACGACACGGTCTGCGCCACCGAGCGCGACCGAGGTGTCCGAGGTGTGATCGGTGGTGACTGTTCGGGTCCGGGGCCGACTGACGCGCATGACATGCATTGTCGCACGCACGCCTGGCGTCCCAGGATGTGGGATGAAGGCGCTCACTCGTTTGACTCGGTGTGATCGAGAGGAATACTTTGGCCCTGTGAAGCACAGCGAACAGCTCCTCGTAATCGGTCGGCGCGTCGTCGCCTGAACCGGTTACTCCGTTTCACACCACGCACGACGCGCCACCCTCGCTCAGCCAACCGCTGACGGGGGTTTTTTGTTGCCCGGGGACCTCCGGGCCCAACCGGAGTCATCTGCAGTCCCATCATCCGTCAGCTACGAGAAGGTCAAGCCGTGAGCGCACCAACCGCTCGGCCCCACCCAGGGCACAAGCCCGGGGCCCGCAAGCCTTCCGCCGGTGTCCCCGGCGGGAATTCCGCTGCCCAGCACAAGAACTCGGTGGGTGAGATCCCCTCGACGCTCAGCGGTGCCCGCACCGTCGCGCCCGAGCGGGTCACCGGGGCGCAGTCCGTCGTCCGCTCCCTCGAGGAGCTCGGCGTCGAGGTCGTGTTCGGCATTCCCGGTGGCGCGGTCCTCCCGGTGTACGACCCGCTGCTCGACTCGAAGCAGGTCCGGCACGTCCTGGTGCGGCATGAGCAGGGCGCCGGCCACGCCGCGACCGGCTACGCGCAGGTGTCCGGCCGGGTCGGTGTGTGCATGGCCACGTCCGGTCCGGGCGCCACCAACCTGGTGACGCCGCTCGCCGATGCGCAGATGGACTCCGTGCCCGTCGTCGCGATCACCGGGCAGGTGGGTCGCGGCCTGATCGGTACCGACGCCTTCCAGGAGGCCGACATCTCCGGCATCACCATGCCGGTCACCAAGCACAACTTCCTGGTCTACGACGGTGCGAAGATCCCGCAGATCATCGCCGAGGCCTTCTACCTCGCCGAGAGCGGCCGTCCCGGCGCCGTCCTCGTCGACATCCCGAAGGACGTCCTGCAGGGCGAGACCGTGTTCTCGTGGCCGCCGCAGTTCGACCTGCCCGGCTACCGCCCGGTCACCAAGCCGCACGGCAAGCAGATCCGGGAGGCCGCCCGGCTCATCGCGGCAGCCAAGGCGCCGGTGCTGTACGTGGGCGGCGGTGTCATCAAGGCGGACGCGTCGCCCGAGCTGCTCCAGCTCGCCGAGCTGACCGGCGTCCCCGTCGTCACCACGCTGATGGCGCGCGGCGCGTTCCCGGACAGCCACCGCCAGCACATGGGCATGCCCGGTATGCACGGCACCGTCGGCGCCGTGGCCGCGCTTCAGCGCTCGGACCTGCTGATCACGCTCGGCGCCCGGTTCGACGACCGGGTGACCGGCCAGCTGGACTCGTTCGCGCCCGACGCCAAGGTGATCCATGCGGACATCGACCCGGCCGAGATCGGCAAGAACCGCTTCGCGGACGTCCCGATCGTGGGCGACTGCAAGGAGGTCATCACCGAGCTCATCGCCGCGATCTCCGAGGACCGGTCGACGGTGCCCGCGCCCGACCTGACGGCCTGGTGGGAGTACCTCGACGGGATCCGCACGACCTACCCGCTGGCGTATCCGCCTGCGACGGACGGCTCGCTGAACCCCGAGTTCGTCATCGAGCGGCTCAGCGCCGCTGCGGGCCCGGATGCGGTGTACTGCGCCGGTGTCGGCCAGCACCAGATGTGGGCGGCGCAATTCGTCAAGTACGAGAAGCCGCGCACGTGGCTCAACTCGGGCGGACTGGGGACCATGGGCTACGCCGTGCCCGCCGCGATGGGCGCCAAGGCCGCCGCACCCGACAAGGAGGTGTGGGCGATCGACGGTGACGGATGCTTCCAGATGACCAATCAGGAGCTGGCCACGTGCGCGATCGAGGGCCTGCCGATCAAGGTCGCGATCATCAACAACGGCAACCTGGGCATGGTCCGCCAGTGGCAGACGCTGTTCTATGAGGAGCGGTACTCCAGTACCAACCTGTCGACGCACTCGCGCCGGATCCCGGACTTCGTGAAGCTCGCCGACGCCCTCGGCTGCATCGGCCTGCGGTGCGAGCGCGCCGAGGACGTCGACGCCGTGATCGCCGAGGCCCGCGCCATCACCGACCGCCCCGTCGTGATCGACTTCATCGTCGGCGCCGATGCCCAGGTGTGGCCGATGGTCGCGGCGGGCACCAGCAACGACGAGATCATGGCCGCGCGCGGCATCCGCCCGCTGTTCGACGATGACGAGGCGGCGGCCGAGCCGGCGGTCATCCACGCGGTCATGGAGAAGGGCGAGCAGCGATGAGCAGCACCCATACCCTGTCGGTCCTGGTCGAGGACAGGCCCGGCGTGCTCGCGCGCGTCGCCTCGCTGTTCTCGCGACGCGGATTCAACATCGAATCGCTCGCCGTGGGTGGCACGGAGCTCAAGGGCGTGTCCCGGATGACGATCGTGGTCACCGTCGACGAGCTGCCGCTCGAGCAGGTGACCAAACAGCTCAACAAGCTGGTGTCGGTGATCAAGATCGTGGAGCAGGACTCGGTGAGCTCGGTCGCGCGCGAGCTGATCCTGGTCAAGGTCCGGGCGGACGCCTCGACCCGCAGCCAGGTGACGCAGACGGTCGATCTGTTCCGCGCGAAGATCGTCGACGTGTCGCCCGACTCGCTGACCATCGAGGCGACGGGGACCCCGGACAAGCTCGACGCGCTGCTCGTGGTCCTCGACCCGTTCGGGATCCGGGAGATCGCACAGTCCGGCGTCATCGCACTGGGGCGCGGGCCGAAGTCGATCACGGCGACGCGCTAGCGTGACATGCCGGGGCTCCGTCCCCGGGTACCCCCGAAAACATTTCAAAATCGAAGTACATCGAAGGGAATCGAAGACAAGTGGCAGTGGAGATGTTCTACGACGACGACGCCGACCTGGGGATCATCCAGGGCAAGAAGGTCGCCGTCATCGGCTACGGCTCGCAGGGGCACGCGCACTCGCTGAGCCTGCGTGACTCGGGCGTCGAGGTGCGCATCGGCCTCAAGGAGGGCTCGAAGTCCCGCGTGAAGGCGGAGGAGCAGGGCCTCACCGTCGGCACCCCGGCCGAGGTGGCCGAGTGGGCCGACGTGATCATGCTGCTTGCGCCCGATACCGCGCAGGCGCAGATCTTCAAGGAGGACATCGAGCCCAATCTGAAGGACGGCGACGCGCTGTTCTTCGGCCACGGTCTCAACATCCACTTCAAGCTGATCGAGGCCCCGGCCAACGTCACGGTCGCGATGGTCGCACCCAAGGGCCCCGGCCACCTGGTGCGTCGCCAGTACGTCGACGGCAAGGGTGTGCCCTGCCTGATCGCCGTCGACCAGGACCCCACCGGCGAGGGCCAGGCGCTCGCCCTGTCCTACGCGGCGGCCATCGGTGGCGCGCGCGCCGGCGTCATCAAGACCACCTTCAAGGAGGAGACGGAGACCGACCTGTTCGGTGAGCAGGCCGTCCTCTGCGGTGGCACCGAGGAGCTGATCAAGACCGGCTTCGAGGTCATGGTCGAGGCGGGCTACGCCCCCGAGATGGCGTACTTCGAGGTGCTGCACGAGCTCAAGCTGATCGTGGACCTGATCTACGAGGGCGGCATCGCCCGAATGAACTACTCGGTGTCCGACACCGCGGAGTTCGGCGGCTACCTGTCCGGACCGCGCGTCATCGACGCCGACACCAAGCAGCGCATGAAGGACATCCTGAGCGACATCCAGGACGGCACCTTCGTCAAGCGTCTCGTCGCCAACGTCGAGGGCGGCAACAAGGAGCTCGAGGCGCTGCGCAAGGAGAACGCCGAGCACCCGATCGAGGTCACCGGCAAGAAGCTACGCGACCTGATGAGCTGGGTCGACCGGCCCATCACCGAGACCGCCTAGTCGTAGCTCCCATCCGCGAGGGCCCCGTCGGATTCGTCCGGCGGGGCCCTCGCGTCGTTCCCGGTTGTCCGGGGCGCATGGCACGGATAATATCTTGAACATGTTCAGTGAACATGTTCAGAAGGAAGGTGGGATCCGCGCCGCGGCCCGCGCGGACACCCGGCGCAGGGTATTGGCCGCCGCCGACGAATCGTTCCGGGAGCGCGGTTACGCAGCCACCACCATCCGGGACATCGCCGCCCGAGCGCAGGTCAGCGTCGGGACGGTGATGAACGTGGGGGAGAAGGACGCGCTGCTGATCGCGATCGTCGACGAGTGGATCGCGGCGGTGCACGCCGCCCGCGCGGCCGCGCCGGCACGGTCTGCCGCGCGATCGCCGACCACCGCGCAGGTGGTGACCCGGATCGGCGAGATCGTCGGACCGTTCATCGCCTACTTCGACGCCGACGGTGACCTCTCCCGCGAATACGCTGCTGTGCTGGCCCGCGGTCGGCATACCTCCCGGGTCTTCGGCGACCTGGCACAGGCGCTGATACGCGAGTTCACCGAGGTGATGGCCGCGGCCGGGCGGCCTGATCCCGCGGCTGCCGCCCGCACCCTCTACTACGTCTACATCGGCATGCTGTTCGCCACCTCGGGCGGCGCGCTCGACCAGCAATCGGCTCGGGATCGCCTGGTCGAGGCGATTCATCAGATCCTTGGCGAGGAGGTCGAACGATGATCGACACCCCACACCTGCCCTGGCTCACCGCGATACTCGCGGCCGTGCTGCTGGTCGATGCGCTGATGTCCCTCCGGCCGCCGGGGTTCATCGCCGACTGCCTCGACGGGGTCGGCTTCCCCCGCGAGTGGCGGTGGATCCTGATCGTGATCAAGCTCTTCGCCGTCGCCGGGCTGGTGGCGGGGCTGCACTATCCAGGGATCGGCGTGGCGGCCGACGTGGGGGTGGTGGGCTACTTCGTCTGCGCGGCTGCGGCGCACGTGCGAGCCCGCTTCCTGCGATCCTCGTTCTGGATCAACTGCCTCGGCATGCTCGCCTTCTCGGTGATCGTGCTCGCGGTGTCCTATCCGCCGTGAGCGGGTCTGCCCTGGCGCTGCGCCGCTTCCCCGGCGATGGCGAGATCCTGCTCGTCGGCCGGGCCGCTACCGCACCAGCACCGCCCACGCCGGCACCCGGCCGGCCGGCCGGTCGCAAGATCGTCGAAGGCCCGCTGGAAGTCCGCCAGCGGGTACTTCGTCGTTTCCGGATGCAGATCGTCCCGTTCGTCGAGCGCCAACACCTGCGGTAGATCCGCACGGGTACCGCCCCACGGCAGCATCGTCGCGTCGACGTTCGCCGTCATCGGGAACCGACCACCGGCCAGGCCGGCCAGGCGGACAAGTCCCTCCGGGGCGATCACCGCGGCGGCCAGGTCGACGGTCGGCTGCACACGGCGAAGTCGAGCACCACGTCCACGCCGTAGTCGTCCGTCTCGGCGAGGATCCGCGAGGCGGCAAGTGAAGGTACGACCGCCTCATATCTTCACTTATCTGATAACTGAAGATATGGTAGCCCCATGGCGTCAGGTAGTCCGGGGTGGCCCCCACTCTCGTGGGAGAGTGCTGCGTGGACGCCTACGGTCCCCATCGACCTGCTGACCCGGGCGCAACGTGATCGGTACCGCGGTCACTACTATGCGGCGGCAGTTCCGATGATCGCCGATCGCACGCCTCCGGTCGCACCAGAGGTGACCCTGCTCGCGACGGAGGCGAGCGCGGCCGTCACCCGATTCGACGCCGAACTCGGCCGAGAGATCGCGCCTTTCGCCTCGATTCTGCTCCGCTCGGAATCTGCATCATCCTCGCAGATCGAGAACCTGTCGTCGGGTGCGAAACAGATCGCGCTGGCAGAACTCGGAAGCCGGGAGAAGCGGAATGCGACAGCCGTTGTCGGCAACGTTGCGGCGATGGAGGCGGCGATCGCACTCGCCGACCAGCGTGATCCAGAGTCGATACTCGCCATGCACAGGGCACTCCTGGAGGGCACCGAGCCCGATATCGCGGGGAGATGGCGCACCGGACCGGTGTGGATCGGCGGGACCGGGGTCGGGCCCCACGGGGCCGACTATGTCGCTCCGGTGGCGGAACGAGTACCCGCGCTCATCGACGATCTGGTCGCCTTCACCGGCCGCGCAGATATCCTGCCGCTCGTCTCGGCCGCCGTCACGCACGCCCAGTTCGAGACGATCCACCCGTTCCCCGACGGCAACGGCCGCACGGGTCGTGCTCTAGTTCAGGCCATGTTCCGCAGCAGCGGACTCACGCGGAACGTCACCGTGCCGGTGTCGGCAGGACTGCTGGCAGACACCGGTCGCTACTTCGCGACGTTGGAGGCGTACCGTCGCGGCGACGTCACTCCCATCGTCGAGGTCATGGCGAACGCCGCGCTGTCCGCGGTCGCCAACGGCAGTCGGTTGGTTGCGGATCTGCGTTCGGTGAACGCCGCCTGGAATGAGCGCGTCGGTGTGCGCCGCGGTACCGCGGCGCGGCGCCTGTTGGATGTTCTTCTCCGGCAACCGGTCATCGATGCAAGGACCACGGCGGTCGAGCTCGGCATTGCGCCCGGCAACGTCGGACGGGCGATCGCGCCGCTCGTCGATGCGGGGATCCTGTGCGAGTTCACCGGGTTTGGACGCAACCGCATGTGGCACGCGAAAGAGGTCACGGACGCGCTCGACGAGTTCGCCGCCCGCGCGATCCGGCGGGGCTGAGCCGATATCCGGCCTACTCGGAAGATGTCGCAGGGTGCCGCCACACTCCGGCCACGACTGAACACGCCGGCACCCGCAGAGTCGGCGTCCGTTCTGTCGCGTCGACGCTTCGGCTCGTCCACGGGTAGGTTTACCGGAACGTGACTGCGCGAGGCCTACGTCGTACTGCACGGCCGCGTGCACGTCCGACCCAGGAACCTCGCGTGGATGCTCGCCGGTTTCGGCTTCCTCGATGTGTACCTGCTGCCGTTCGTGAAGTACCCCGCGAACCCCCCGGCGATCGGGCACACCTTCACCATCGTCACGCGTGGGCATCTGTATCTCACGATGGTCGCGGCGTCGCTGATCCTCCTCGGCCTGGCCGGCTATCTGTTCCGACTGCTGAGTCGGCGGTTCGGCACCGCGGCGCCGGTGGCGCTGTCGGTGGTCGCCTTCCACGTCGTCTACGGACTCCTGATCGGGCTGCTGCCCTCGCTCGGCGACCTGCAGGCCAACGTGGACGCAGCGCATCAGTTCGGCTTCGCGCGGGCCGCCACCGAGACCCCACAGCCGATCACCAACGTCGTGTCGAGGCCTCTGGTGATCGACGGACAGACCGTCGCCCCCGGCCAGATCGTGTATCCCGGCTTCGACCCCGACGTGCTGTGGAAGTTCCGCTGGTACTCGATCCTCGAGCAGACGCTCATCTGGGCCACCATCGCCGTCGTCGTCGGTGCGCTGCTCGAACGCCTCGTCGGTACACCGTCGGCGCCCGCGACCCAGGCGTCCCGGGCCCAGATGGCGGCCGCCGAGTAGGACGATCGGGGATCGTGAGATCGGGATCGCCGACTCGCGGCGTCACAACGGCCCAGCGTCACGACGGCCGGGCGTCCAACCGCCGGGCGACGCCGAACGCCTCGGTGAGCAGATCGGTGATCTGCGGGCGCGCAGTGACCCCGTCGGTACGTAGTTGCCAGTCCCGGATGGCCGCGCTACGCAGCACCGCGACCGCGCAGCGGGCGGCGATCTGACTCGCGAAATCGGCGGCCCCCGCGGGGCCCGGATCGGAGCTGCGGTCACCCAGCGCCGTCGCGATCGTGTCCTCGATCTTCAACAGCAGACCCCGGCCCGCCCTCCCCATTCGCACAGCGGGCGGACCGTCGAGGAACATCCACGCGAGATTCGGGCGCATCGTCGCGCCGTGCTCCCGCGCCATCTGCGCGATCGCGTTCTGGATCGCGGTCAGCGGCGGCTCGGCGGCGGGCCGACACCGGATCGTCTCGCCGAACACGGGCAGCCATCGCTCGATGTCCTGGGTGAGCAGATCCTCCTTCCCGCTGAAGTACCGGAAGAACGTGCGCTCGGTGGTGCCGGCCTCCTCGGCGATCTCCCGCACCGTGGTGCGGTCGTAGCCACGAGCGGCGAACAGCCGGTCGGCCGCGTCCTGCAGTGCCTGACGGGTCGCCCGTTTCCGGGTCTCGCGCCTGCCGGGCTCGGTGCTCACCCGAGCAATATCCCATGGCGCCGGTTTCCGTTCAACATCTTGTCAGGACTGACAGAATGGCTATTGTGTCAGTCATGACAGATTCTGTGGACGGCGTGCGGTTCCAGGGGGCTATCGCGGACGACATCCGCCATTCGGAGCCGGACTGGCTGCCGTTCCGCGCGGCGCAGGCGCCCGCCGGCGCCCCCAACGTGCTCTACATCCTGTGGGACGACATCGGCATCGGCACCTGGGACTGTTTCGGTGGGCTGGTCGAGATGCCGACGATGCGCCGGATCGCGGATCTCGGAGTCCGTCTGACCCAGTTCCACACCACCGCGCTGTGCTCACCGACGCGCGCCGCGCTGCTCACCGGCCGCAATGCCACGTCGGTGGGTGTGGGCAGTGTGGAGAATCTGGTGGAGGGCTTCCCCGGCTACAACGGGCGGATCCCGGCGGAGAAGGCGATGCTCTCCGAGGTGCTGGGGGAGCGGGGCTGGGCCACCTATGCCGTCGGCAAGTGGCATCTGGCCCCGCTGGAGGAGTGCCACGCGGCGGGCTCGCGCAGGCACTGGCCGATCCGCCGCGGGTTCGACCGGTTCTACGGCTTCCTGGACGGCCTGACCGACCAGTGGTACCCCAGCCTGGTCAGCGACAACCACCCGGTCGACCCGCCGGCGAGCCCTGAGCAGGGGTATCACCTCTCCCGCGACCTGGCCGACCACGCCGTCGAGTTCCTCCGCGACTCGCGTGCGTCCGCGCCCGGCAAGCCGTGGCTGATGTACCTCTGTCCCGGTGCCGGTCACTCCCCGCACCAGGTGGCCAAGGAGTGGGCGGATCGGTACCGCGGCCGGTTTGACATGGGCTACGAGGCCTACCGCGAGATCGTGCTGGCGAACCAGAAGGCGATGGGGCTGCTGCCGCCCGACACCGAGATGTCGCCGATCAACCCCTACGCCGACGCCACCGCCGCCGACGGGACGCCGTGGCCGCAGACGGAGACCGTACTGCCGTGGGACTCGCTGACCGACGAGCAGAGGCGCGTCTCGTGCCGGATGGCGGAGGTGTTCGCGGGCTTCCTGAGCTACACCGACGCCCAGCTCGGCCGGGTCCTGGACTTCCTCGAGGAGACGGGCCAGCTGGACAACACGATCATCGTCGCCATGTCCGACAACGGCGCGAGCGGTGAGGGCGGTCCCGCGGGCACGCTCGACGAGATGGCGTTGTTCGCCGGCGCGGACCGGTCCGCGTTCACGGACGGGCTGGCGCGGCTCGACGAGTTCGGTTCCCCGGGAACGCATATCAACTACTCGAACGGCTGGGGGATGGCTTTCAACACCCCGTACAAGCTGTTCAAGCGGTACGCCTCGCACGAGGGCGGTATCGCCGATCCATGCATCATCGCCTGGCCCGACGGGATCGCGGCCCGCGGCGAGGTCCGCGAGCAGTACGTCCACGTCAGCGATGTCACGCCGACCGTCTACGACCTCCTCGGCGTCGAGCCGCCCGCCACCGTCGGCGGGGTTCCGCAGGCCCCGCTCGAGGGTGTCAGCTTCCGGGCGGCACTCGACGACGCCGAGGCCGCGACCCCGAAGAGCACCCAGTTCTACTCGATGATGGGCACCCGCGGGATCTGGCACGAGGGGTGGTTCGCCGACACGGTGCACCCGCCCACCGCGCTGCATCCGCGCGGGTGGTCGAACTTCGACCAGGATCGCTGGGAGCTCTTCCACATCGAACGCGACCGCAGCCAGGTCCGGGATCTGGCCGACCGGCACCCCGAGAAGCTGCGCGAACTCGAGGAACTGTGGCGGAGCGAGGCGGAGAAGCACCAGGCTTTCCCACTCAGTGATCTCAGCCTGCTCGAGCTGATGGCCCGAGGGGCGTCGTCCGCCGCACCAGCGCCGCGGTCGGCGGTGTTCTACCCGCATGCGCCTGCACACAACACGAGAATGACGGGGTTGGTGCGCGGCCGCTCGTTCACCCTCCGCGCGCAGGTCACCGTGACGGACGACGATGCGTGCGGGGTGCTGTTCTCCCAGGGCGACAGGTCGAACGGGCAGGCGCTGTTCGCCGAGGCCGGCCGCCTGCACTACGCGTACACCGGCCCCGAAGGGGGTGTACAGGCCATGGTCTCCGACCGGCCCCTGCCGCGCGGGGAACACAGCCTGGGCGTGCGATTCACCCGGACCGGAGCGGCCCCGGGCGAGATCGACTCCGTCGGGGACGCGGAGCTGCTGATCGACGACGACGTGGTGGGGGCCTACGCGGGCATGTACGTCCGGTTCCTGGACATCGTGCAGACGGTCAGCGTCGGCCGCAGCGTCTCCTACTCCGTCTCGCCCGACTACAGCTCTCCGTTCCCGTTCACCGGCGGAGCCATCGCGCGGGTCGACATCGACTTCGACGGGGACCCGGTGGTGAACCGGGCGGCGCTGATCAGGCTCGCGTTCGCCCGTGACTGACGGGGTGCCGGCCCGCCTCGTGGTGCTCCCGGGCGGCGAGTTCACGATGGGGGCGACGGGCTTCTACCCGGACGAGTCGCCGCCGCACCGAATGCGCGTGGCGCCGTTCGCGATCGAGCGCGAGCCGGTCACCAATGCCCGGTTCGCGCGGTTCGTCGACGCGACGGGCTACGTCACCATCGCGGAGCGGCCACTCGATCCCGCGCTGTACCCGGGCGTGGCCGCGTCCGACCTGGCACCCGGGGCGCTGGTGTTCCGGCCGACCAGTGGACCCGTGGGCCTGGGCGACTGGCGACAGTGGTGGCACTGGGTGCCCGGCGCGAACTGGCGGAGCCCCGCCGGTCCGGACTCCACGATCGAGCCCGATCATCCCGTGGTCCAGGTGGCCTATGCCGATGCGGCTGCATACGCCGCGTGGGTCGGCCGCCGACTCCCGACGGAGGCGGAGTGGGAGTATGCGGCCCGGGGCGGTCGCGCGACCACGTATCCGTGGGGCGACGAGGTGCGCCTTGTGGGGCGCCTCATGGCGAACACGTGGCAGGGGCGCTTCCCGTACCGGAACGACGGTGCCGCGGGGTGGGTCGGCACCTCGCCGGTCGGGACGTTCCCGCCCAACGACTTCGGCCTGGTCGACATGATCGGCAATGTGTGGGAGTGGACCGCGACCCCGTACTCGACCAGCCGCCGGCCGGCCGGCGCCCACGCGTGCTGCTCGCCGGAATCGGCTGCGGCCGACCCGAACCTGCGGAAGACCCTCAAGGGCGGCTCGCACCTGTGTGCACCCGAGTACTGCCACCGGTACCGACCCGCCGCCCGGTCTCCGCAATCGCCGGACACCTCGACCACGCACATCGGCTTCCGCTGTGCTCTCGCCGTGCCGTCGGTCTGACGCCGCGGCGAGCGCGCGCGGGGGACACGGGCGGCCGCGGCTTCAGGGGATCAGGACCGCCCGCCCCGAGAGCCGGCCGGCCGCCAGATCGTCGAAGGCGCGCTGGAATTCGTCCAGCGGGTACGCCACGGTGTCGACTCGCAGTCGCCCGCCCCGCGCCAGGGCCAGCACCTGCAGCAGGTCGGTGCGGGTGCCACCGTAGGAGCGCTGAACGTTGACACCCCAGGGCAGCACGGTGCCGTCGCCGACCGCACTCATCGGGAATCGTCCACCGCCCAGACCCACCAACCGGACCGCGCCTTCGGGCGCCACCGTCGCCGCCGCGAGGTCGATGGTGGGCTGTACGCCCACGAAATCCAGCACCACGTCGGCTCCGTAACCGTCGGTCTCGGCGAGGATCCGGGCCGCGGCGTCGGCACCGGACGGCAGCGCCAGATGCGCGCCGTGCCCGGCCGCGGCCGCCACCTTGGCCGGGTCGGTGTCCAGCGCGACGATTCGCGCGCCGGTGGTCGCAGCCAGGATCTGCACCCCCAGGTGGCCGAGACCACCGACCCCGATCACCACCACCGTGGCCCCCGCGATCAACCGATCGCGCACGGTGTTGATCGCGTGCATCGGGGTGACACCGGCGTCGCCCAGCGGAGCCGCGGTGGCCGGGTCGAGCCCCTGGAGCGGCAGCGTCTGGCGGGCGGGGACCACCTGGTAATCGGCCATCGCGCCGTTGGGGCCCAGGCCCGGAGTGGTGGGGAAGGCGGTGCGGGATCCGGCTACCGCGCAGGCGTTCCCGCGGCCCTCGACGTACGGTCGGCACTGCCCGCAGCTCCAGATCAGATCCACGATGACCGGATCACCGACGGCCGGGCCGGAGACGTCCGGTGCCACCGCGTCGATGATCCCCGCCCCCTCGTGACCCATCGTCATGTTCCGCACGGGCCAGTCCTTCATGTGCAGTACGTGCAGATCCGACTGGCACAACCCCGCCGAGGTGACCTTGATCCGTACCTGCCCGGGACCCGGCTCCGGGATCGGCACGTCCTCGAGTGTGAGGGTGCCGGGGCCGCTCAGTTTCACAGCGCGCATGGTGGTCGATTCTCCGTCCGGTCGGTTCGATAGCGGGTGTAGCAGAACAGTTCCACCTGGGCGATCGCCGGTCTCACGTCCGGCGTGTCGTCGGTGCGGGAGGCCCCGAGCGCGGCGCCTGCGGCGGCCTGCAGCCGCAGCGGTCACCGGCCCGGCGGCATCGCCACCGTCGCGCGGATCGCGCCGAGCGCCGCCGGTACCGGACCCCGCCGGATCCTCAACGGCGCAGCGCTGTCAGAGCGCGCTGCGCCGCGTGGTATCCGCACATGCCGTGGGCGGCGGGCCCGGGCGGCGTCGCCGCGGAGCACAGGTAGAACCCCGGGCCCAGGTCGTAGGGCTGCAGGGTCGGGCGCGGCCCGAACACCAACTGCCGCGGGTCCTTCGCCCCGGTGTTGATGTCCCCGCCCACGAAGTTCGTGTTGTACCTGGACATCTCGGTCGTGCTGCACACCGCGGTACCCACGATCCGGTCGCGGAAGCCCGGCGCGAACCGTTCGATCTGCGCGACGATCGCCGCGGTCGCGTCCCCGCCGTAGCCGTTCGGCACGTGCGCGTAGCTCCACACCGGGTGGATGTCGCCGACGCTGCGGCCCGGATCGGCGAGGTACTGCTGCCCGACGAGGACGAAGGGGCGCTCCGGCATCCGGCCGGCGTGGATCGCACGCTCGGTGGCGGCCACCTCTGCGAACTCGCCGCCGAGGTGCACCGTGCCGGACCGCCGCGCGTCGGGGTTGGTCCACGGCACGCCACCGTCGACGGCGAAGTCCACCTTGAACGCGCCCGGGCCGAATCGGAAGCGCCGCAGGCCGTTCGCGACCCGGCGGGGGATCCGATCGGCCAGGATCGACGCCACCGCGTGCGGATCGAGGTCGAACACCGTCACGTCGGCGTCGGGCAGCTGGTGGGCGTGCTCGATCCGCACGCCGGTCTCGACGGTGCCGCCCGCCTCGATGAGCACGGATTCCAGTGCGGCGCTGATCGATCCGGAGCCGCCCTGGGCGACCTGCCAGCCGTACCGGTGCCCGGCGGCCGTGATGCCGAGGCCGATGGCGGACGTCAGCGGGTGGTGCAGTGGGCGGAAGGTGTGGGCCGCGATGCCCCCCCACAGTCCGCGGGCCGCGGGGGTGCGGAACGCCCGCGGAC
>NZ_BAABFR010000087.1:0-23183 GCF_039541155.1 Tsukamurella soli | reverse complement strand
ACTTCGCGCGGCTCGGGCGGCAGCCGGGTACCGGCCGCCACGCCGTAGCCTGCGCCGACCACCGCAGCGGCGAGGTCGGCGTCCGGCACGGTGGGACCCGCGGTGACCGTCGCGGTGCCGGTGACGAAGTCGACCGACGCCGACACGGACGGGTCCACCCTGCGCAACGCGCGTTCGACCCGATTCGAGCACGCGACGCACGTCATCCCCGACACCCGCAGGCGCACCAGGCGCGCGGCATCGCCCCGATCGGCGGCGGTGCGAGCTGCGGTCACCCGTCCAGTGTGACAGCCGCGCAGCGCCGCCGGGCCTGCAGCTACGCTGACCGGGTGAACCCCGACGCCGGCCCCGCGGATCTCACCGCACTCGCGCTACGCGCGGCCGCGGGCGACGTCGACGCGCTGGACCGGTTCGTGCGCGCCACCCACGACCAGGTCCGACGGTTCATCGCATACCAGGCGCACCCCCGCCACGCCGACGACCTGACCCAGGAGACGTTCGCCCGTGCGATCGCGGCGCTGCCCACATTCCAGGGTCGCTCGCACGCCCGGACCTGGCTGTTCTCGATCGCCAAGAACGTGGTCACGGACTCCCAGCGCGTCGCCGCGCGCCGCCGCACCGTCCCGCACCCCGCGCCGGACCGCCTCGGCCCCGCTCGCAGCGACGTCACGACCACGGTCCTCGACCATCTGCTGGCGGGCCTGCCCGCGGAGCAGCGCGACGCACTCGTGCTGACCCGCGTGCTCGGGTTCGGCTACGACGAAGCAGCCGAGGTCCTCGGCTGCGCGACGGGCACCATCCGCTCCCGCGTCGCGCGCGCCCGGACCGCCCTGCGCGCCGAACGTCGGGGCCGATCAGCGGGCTGACCGGCAGCCCGGGTCGGGCAGCAGTAGTACGAAGGTGCTTCCGCCGAATTCGTTGCGGTGCAGTTCGATCCGTCCTCCGTGAGCGTCGGCGATGGCGGCCGCGATCGCCAGGCCCAACCCCGTGCCGCGGCCCGTGCGCCCGGCCTCGACCCGGTAGAAGCGGTCGAAGATCCGCTCGGCGTCGGCCGGCGGGATCCCCGGGCCGTGATCGATGACGGCGACCGACGTGACGGCCGCGGTGCGGGCACCGTCTGTGTCGACTCCCACCGCCGCGACCGGCGCCTCCGACGGTCCGCCGCGGCGGACCCGCACGACGATCGGCGCCCCGCCGTCGCCGTGCACCAGCGCGTTGTTCGCGAGGTTGGTGATCACCTGCCGCAGGCGGTCCTCGTCGGCGCGGACCAGAACGGGCTCGTCCGGAGCGTCGACGGTGACCGTCCGCGCCGGATTCCGGGCGAGGCTGTCACGGACCACGTCGCGAGCGATCGCGGCCAGGTCCACCTCCGCAGTGTCCAGCGCGCGGGTGCGATCGAGGGTGGCGAGTTCCAGTAGGTCGTCGACGAGGCCGCCCATCCGCCTCGCCTCGGACTCGATCCGCCCCATCCACTCGCGGACCTCGGCCTCGTCGGTGGCGCCGTACCGGCGGTACAGCTCGGCGAATCCCTGGACCGAGGTGAGTGGGGTACGCAGCTCGTGTGAGGCGTCGTCGACGAACCGCCGCAGCCGCTGTTCGGAGGCCTCGCGCTGACGTAACGCCTCGAGCAGACGGCCCACCATCGCGTTCAGCGCGACGCCCAGGCGCCCGGTCTCCGATCGCGGGTCGGCCTGCGGGATCCGTCGCTCGAGATCGCCCGCCGCGATGGCGTCGGCCACGGCCTCCATCTGCTGCAGCTGCAGCAGGCTGCGGCGGACGACCACCGCGCCGACGACGGCGAGCACCACCATCACCGCGGCGCCCACCGCGAGTTCGATCGTGATCAGTTGGCCGACCGCGCTGTCCACGCTCGCCTCGGAGATCGCCAGCGCCACCGTCACGCCGTCCGATGCGCGCACCCCCCGGACGCGCCACGGGGCGCCGCCGAGCAGATCCGACCGAGTGGTGATGCTGCCGATGGCCGGGGCCTCCGTGAGACGCGGGCCGCTGCGGTCGGTGCGCGATTGCCCGAGCATCGACTCGACGTGACCGGTCCTGTCGAAGAAGACGACCCGGAAGTCCGACGGCACCTGGTTGAACGGGTGGTCGCGTGCGCTCGGCGGCGCGGGCAGGCCGCCGTCCTCCCAGGGCCGCGACATCTCGACCAGCTTCTCGTCGACGCGCGCCACCAGTCCGCTCCGCAGCATGGTGACCGAGACGAGACCCATCACCGCCAGACCCAGGCACGTGATCGCGACCAGAGCGGCCGTCAGACGCCAGCGGAGGGTGCGCGGCCGCATGGTCACCGTGCTACTCGGATCCGGCGGGCGCGGCGGTGCGCAGGACGTAGCCGACGGTCCGCAGGGTGTGGATCAGCGGCGGCCCCTCGGCGTCGAGCTTGCGGCGGACGTAGGCGATGTACGTCTCGACGATGCGCCGGTCGCCCGCGTAGTCCCGCCCCCACACGTGGTCCAGGATCACCTCCCGGCTCAACGCGCGCTCCGCGTTCGACATCAGGAACCGCAGCAGGCGGAACTCGGTCGGGGACAACGGGATCGGGGCGCCTGCCCGGGTAACCTCGCCGGTCTCGGCGCGCAACTGGACATCGGCGTAGGCGAGGTCGGCCGCGGCGCGACGGTCGGGCCGCACCCGCCGCAGGATCGCCTGCAGGCGGGCCACCACCTCGTCGAGGTCGAACGGTTTGGTCACGTAGTCGTCGCCGCCCAGGGTCAGGCCCGCGACGCGGTCCGCGGTGCGGCCCTTCGCCGTCAGGAAGAGGACGGGGATCGGGTCGTCGCTGCTGCGGATCCGGGCGGCGACGGTGAAGCCGTCGATGTCCGGGAGCATCACGTCGAGGACGATGATGTGCGGCAGGAACGACTGCGCTGCGGACAGTGCGTCGGTGCCCGTCTCCACCGCACACACCTGGAATCCGCTGCGCCGGAGTGTGGCCGCGATCAACTCGCGGATGTTCGGCTCGTCGTCGACGACCAGCACCCGAGTCGGTTCGATCCCCGACCCACCTGCGTCATCCACCCGTACCGTCCGCCCTGTCGTTCGTGCCGCCTCCACGCACCATCCCTACCACTCGGCCGTGGCAACCTGTATCCATGTCGTTCCTGCGCAGGTCGATGGGCCCACGGATGCCCGGCGAGCTGGTCGCCCTCGTCGACGCGCTGCGCGTTCCGTGCGTGGGCCTGCTGCCGGTCGGCGGTCGCGTCGGCGCCGCGGACTCGTACGCGGGCGGGCACCCGTTCTGGCCCGACGGTGCCGACTGGCCCGAGTACGCGGGCCGGCCGATGAGCTTCGTCGCACAGATCGATGCCGCGGCGCTGCCGATCCCGGTCCCGGGGTTCCCCGAGCGGGGGCTGCTGCAGTGGTTCGTCGGTGCCGACGACGTCCTCGGTGCCTACGGCACGCCGGGCGAACCCGGGTTCCACACCAGGTGGACGGACCCGTCGGCCGCCCCGAGCGTGCGGGCACCGTCGGACCCGACTCCCGCGCACATCGCCGAGCGCCGCGGCGACGACATCCGATTCGCGCTCGAGACGCGGATGCCGATCCCACTGCGTCCGTTCGCAGTGCAGACGATCCCGTACCTCGACGAGGCGGGGATCGCAGACACCGAGCCGATCGCGCGCTGGGCCGAACAGCTCGACGAGGATCCGGACGACCTCGACTACGTGTGGGCCGAGCACGTCCGCGGACCGAGCAGCCCGCTCGCCGACATCTGGCGGGGTTCGAACATCGGCGGCTTCCCGACCTTCACCCAGTGGGACGTCCGGGGAACCGACGACTACGCGCCGTGGGGCGCACGGGAGGGCGCGCTGATCCTGGAGCTCGACTCCGACGACATCCCCGGGTGGGGCGACGGCGGCGTGGGCCACCTGTTCGGCATCGCGTCCGACACCGCGACCCATCGCTACCAGTGGGACTGTCTCTGACTGGTGCCGCTGGTCGGTACCTCGCCGACGCGAGCCACTTGCGCGCGGGTGGGCGAGGGCCGGCACGCTCGGATCATCGATCCGCTAGATGCTCTCGACCTGCTCACCCTGCGCGGCGTAGGTCTGTTCGGTGGCCGATTTGGCGGGCCGCCACCAGTCCTCGTGTGCGCGATACCACGCCACCGTCTGCGCCAAGCCCGCCCGGAAATCACGGTAACGCGGCTCCCAGCCCAGCTCGGTCCGCAGCGGCGTGGGATCGATCGCGTACCGCAGGTCGTGCCCTGGGCGATCGGTGACGAAGTCGAAATCATCTGCGTCCCTGCCGAACTCCTCCAGGATCAGTCCGATCACGGAGCGGTTGTCGAGCTCGCCGTCGGCACCGATCAGGTAGGTGCGGCCGATCTCGCCGCGGTCGAGGATCGCCCACACCGCGCGGTTGTGGTCGTCCACGTGGATCCAGTCGCGCACGTTGCGGCCCGCGCCGTACAGCCGCGGTCGCACGCCGTCGATCAGGTTGGTGATCTGCCGTGGGATGAACTTCTCGACGTGCTGGTAGGGGCCGTAGTTGTTGGAGCAGTTGGAGATGGTGGCGCGCACCCCGAACGAACGCACCCACGCCCGGACCAGCAGATCGCTGGAGGCCTTCGTCGACGAGTACGGGCTCGACGGGTTGTACGGCGTCGTATCGGTGAACCGGCCCGGGTCGTCCAGTTCGAGGTCGCCGTACACCTCGTCGGTCGAGACGTGGTGGTACCGGACGTCGTGTCGGCGGACCGCCTCGAGCAGTGCGAAGGTGCCGACCACGTTGGTCTGGACGAACGGCCAGGGGTCGTTCAGCGAGTTGTCGTTGTGCGATTCCGCGGCGAAGTGCACCACCGCATCGGCGTCTGCGACGAGGCGGTCGACCAGCGCGCGGTCGCAGATGTCGCCATGCACGAACTCGATCCGGTCGCCGAGGTCGGCGAGCGACGCGCGGTTGCCGGCGTAGGTCAGCGCGTCGAGGACGGTGACGCGTATGTCTGAGCGTTCTTCGACAGTCTGATGAACGAAATTCGCGCCTATGAATCCAGCCCCACCCGTGATCAAGATATGCACAACCGTGACGCTACCGGACCCATAATCCTTTCGCTGCATTTGGAATGTTTTCGATGCCAAATCATTCGTTGCTGCAACATGTTTCGCGCGCACAGCCTCGTCCCAGCTGGGATTGACGCCTGATTCTCCTGTGTCTAATGTAACGCGTGTTGTTGATGATTCTCATGTGACAATTGTTGCTCAGTGGTCAGAAAGGGCCCCCATGCGTCGGTGCGCACCGGTCGTGGCTGTCGTACTCGCTCTCGTCTGCGCCGTATGGGTGTCGGCCACCCCGCCGCACGCCGACGCCGCATCCGTCGTGATAAACGGGACCGCGATGACCGTCTCGCCGTCCTCATCCGGCTCGACCGTCGCCGACTCCACGGCGACGAGCGGGAAGGCCCTCGCGCTCAGCGCGAACGCCACGGCGTCGACATCGAGCGCGGTCGCCGCGTCCACCCAGCTGATCCTCCGGGCCCGCGCCGCCCAGTGCCTCGGATCGCCGACCGCCGCGGTAACCGTCGACGGTGTCAGCCTCGGGTCGGTGACCCTGAGCTCGGCCACGTACACGACGTATGCGTTCAGCAGCGCCATCGCGGCAGGGACGCACACGATCGCCGTGGTCGCCACCAACCTGGTGAATCTGCTGTTCTGCGCGCGGACCGTCTACATCGACACGATCACCGTCGTGGGCGCCGTCGCGACCACGACCGCGACTCCGACCACCACCACGACACCCACGACGACCACGACGCCACCCACCACCACCACGCCGACCACCACCACCACGCCGACCACCACCACCACGCCGACCACCACCACGACCGCGACCACGACGACCACCGCCCCCGCGGGCTGCGCGACCGGGCAGTTCCAGGCGAGCTACTACAGCGGAACCACCCCGTCCGGCACGCCCGTGGTGCAGCGGTGCGAGTACGCGATCGGAGCGTCGTACGGCACCACGGCGCCGGTCACGGGCGTCACCGCGGGCGACTTCTCGGTCGTGTACTCGGGCACCGTCACGTTCCCGAGCTCGGGGACCTACACGGTGGCCGCCGACACCGGCGGCACCACCGTCTCACTCACGATCGACGGCACGTCTGTGCTGTCGTACCCGACCGCGAACTGGGGGCACTACTCGGCGGACGCCACCGTCGCCGCCGGCAGCCATACGGTGGCCGCCACCATCGGAGTGCCCACGACGTCCGGCTTCGAGAACGTGTCGATCTCGCCCAACACGCTCGGCACGGCGACGACCAACGGCGACTTCTTCGCGCAGAACTCGTTCTGGAACCGGGCGAGCGCGTCGTCGGGCACCGTCGACCCGCGGAGTGCGGCCTGGGTCAGCGCCCTGTCCTCGAACTCCGCGGTCACCTCGATCGCCCTCAACAGCGACGCCTGGTCGACACCGGTATACACGGCGCCCGCAGGCACGGCGACCGCCTCGATCGCGGTGACCAACTCGGGCAAGCACCTGACGATCCCGTACACCACGGCCTACCAGCCGAGCCCCGACACGGACGCGCACCTCGCGGTCATCGATGCCGCGACCGGCTGCGAATACGAGTTCGAGGGCTTCAACGCCTCCTCCATGTCCGCGACCGCCGCCGCCACATACCACGCCTACACGGGTTCCGGGGCGCACGTGAGCGGGCCGGCGCACAGCGGCGGCGAGCTGTCATACCTCGGCGGACTGATCACGCCGCGCGACGTGTCGTCCGGCACCATCGCCCACGCGCTGCGCTACGCGGCACCGTCGGGCGACACCGGCCCGCAGTTCGCCTACCCCGGCACCCGCTCCGACGGTGCCGCCATCGCCGGGATCCCCGAGGGGACGTGGATGCGCCTCGACCCGACCTTGAACCTCTCGTCGTACAACCTCACGGCGTTCCAGAAGATGGTCGCCGTCGCGCTGCAGACGTACGGCGGCTACGACGCCGACCAGTCTAGCAACCTGGTCCTGTACGCCGAGAGCACGATCGACGGCTCGACCTACAGCCAGACCCTCTCCGCGCTGCCGGTGTCGCTCGTCTCACACCTCCAGTTCCTCACGCCTGCAGCACAATCCACGTCCTACCAGATGGACACCAACACCGATTCGACATGTAACCAGCAGTCGTGACGGACCCGAACAGGGTGGCGAACGGGGCGGGGTGGACGGACCGACCGAACACAGGAGTTCATTTTGTTGCGATCAACCATTCAACTTCTGCATTCCGGACAGTAGGATACTGCTGTGCCAGCCACCCGACGCTACCCGATATGTCCGGTGAACTCGATCACAAAGATCATCGTTGTAATAACAGTGACTCTTCCCTGATCGAGAATAATCGGTGAACCGCGAACCCGTCCCCAGTCCCCATCGGGCCCCACCCGAGCTCGCCCCTAAGGCAGACATGGCCGCCACGCCTGCATACACCCCCGTACCGCACGACGGTGCTTCCCCGCGCCGACTGCCGGCCGGAATGGTCACCGCGACCGACGCATGCGTCGGGATCGTCGCGGTGGGCGCCGGACTCGTGGTCGCTCTGTGGCACGACCACGCCGACCCGCGCTGGAGCGTGCTGTTCGCGTTCATCGCCCTCGTCCTGTGGCTGTCGCTGCTCGCGTGGTCGAAGGCGCTGGCGGTCCCGCTTCTGCGGATGGGTACCGCGGAGTTCCGACACGTCGTGGTGTCGACGTTCGTCGTGTTCGGCGGCGCAGCGGTCGTGTACACCTTCCACAACAACCTGATGCTCGATCGGTTGGTGACGGTGACGCTGCCGATCGCGCTGGCGGGCGTGCTGCTGGCGCGGCTGGGGTGGGTGCGCTGGTTGCAGGTGGCCCCCACGCGGGAGGCACGTCTCACGCCCACCCTCGTCGTCGGCGGCTACTACTCGGCGCGCGCGACCAGCGCCGCCCTGCTGCGCGCCCCGGAGTCCGGCACCCGGATCGTCGGCGTGTGCGTCCCCGATGCCGACGCCCGCGAGCACACGTCCGTGCAGATCGACGACACCGAGATCCCCGTAGTGGGCACCGACCACGAGATCCTCGCCGCGCTGGACGCCACGGGCGCCACCGCCGTCGCGCTCACCGCGACGGACTCGCTCGGACCCGGCGACCTGCGCCGCCTGATCTGGGAGCTCGAGGAGCGCGACGTCGAGCTGATCGTGACACCCGGCGTCGTGGACATCGCCGGCCACCGCATCGTCTTCCAATCCGTCGGCGACATGCCGATGCTGCACATCGCGCGCCCGCAGCACGCACACGCGGACTCCCTGGCCAAGCGCGCGTTCGATGTCGCGTTCTCCGCAGGCGCGCTGCTCGCCATGTCGCCGGTGCTGATCGCCGCGGCGATCGCCGTGAAGTTCACCAGCCCCGGCCCGGTGTTCTACAACGCCGAGCGGATCGGGGAGAACGGCGAGCCGTTCACCATGCACAAGTTCCGCAGCATGTATATCGACGCCGACCAGCGCCTCGCCGAGTTGGAGGCGCAGAGCGAGGGAAACGGCGTCCTGTTCAAGATGCGGAACGACCCGCGGATCACCCCGGTCGGCGGCTTCCTGCGCCGCTACAGTCTCGACGAGCTGCCGCAGTTCATCAACGTACTCAAGGGCGAGATGTCGGTGGTGGGCCCGCGCCCCGCGCTGCGCCGTGAGGTGGAGCAGTACTCGACCGTGATGCAGCGCCGCCTGCTGGTGAAGCCGGGCGTCACCGGCGCCTGGCAGGTGAACGGCCGCTCGGACCTGAGCTGGAACGAGTCGATCCGCCTCGACATCGGATACGTCGAGAACTGGTCACTCGCCCGCGATGTCGGCATAGTCCTCAAGACCGTCCGCGCGGTCGTCGCCTCGGACGGCGCCTACTGACGGCAGGGCCCGCGCCCGCTGCGCGCAGGGCCCGCGCAACCCGAGCAGCGGGGCCGCGCAGCCGCACCGGCGCCAGGAACGGCGGCTATCGTGTCTGCCGTGCAGACGGAAGCCGAGCCCGGCCGGGACACCCCGTGGCCGACTGCCGCGCTGGTCGCCGCGGGCGGCGCGCTCGGCGCCGCTGCCCGCTACGCCCTCGGCATCGCGTTCCCGCCGAACGGCTTCCCCTACGTCGTGCTGGTAGAGCAGGTGCTCGGGTGCCTCGCGCTCGGCGTGCTGCTGTCGGCCACCCGTGCCGGCGGTGCGAGTGCCCGACGGTGGCGGAGCCTCGGCGGCCTCGGCCTGCTCGGCGGGTTCACCGCGCTGGGTGCGTACGCCGTGGCCGGGGTCGATGCTCAGCCACCGGCCGCGGGCCTACTGTTCCTCGTGGTCATGCCCGTTGCCGGGCTCGCAGCCGTGGCCTGTGGGTACGGTCTCACATCCCGACTCCGGGCGACCCGCGGGTGAGCGTGGTGGGGGTGCTCGCCGCGGCGCTCGGCGGGGCGCTCGGCACCGTCGTCGCCTACCTCGTCGCGGTGCGCACGCCGGCCGCGTGGCGCTGGACCGCGGCGCTGGTGCTGACGGTGGCGGGCTCGTTCGCGGCCGGGGTCGGCGCGTTCGTCAAGGACACCGCGGGGCAGACGGGCCACGCCGCACACCTGCTGGACCTGGCCGCGCCGTTCGCCGTGGGGCTCGCGTCGCTGTCGTCGGCGGCCCTGCTCGGGTTCCTGTGGACGGCGCCGGAACCGGGCACCCGCCGCCGACCGGCAGCCCGGACGGTGGCGGTGATCAGCGCTGCGGCGGCCGCGGCGATCGCCGGCTACCTGCTGCTCAGCATCCTGTACTACACCTCGACGAAGCTGCCGCGCCTCACCTAGGTGTTTTCGGCAGATAGGTCGGGCGCCTTCAGGCGCTTACCGACGGTACATCGGCTGATCGAACGTCCAGACGCTCATCGGCGAGGCGAGCCTCCGTCAGCATCCGAACGATTCGTGCGCATCGGGACTGCCGGTAAGCGGCTGCACCGTCGGTGAGCGAGCGGCCTCTCCTCGATCAGCCGGCCCGCACGGCTCGGCACCGGCCCGATTCACCGGCACAGTTCAGCAGTGCCCCTGCACCGCCGCCTTGACAGTCCCGACGGCCTGATAGATGTACGTCAGCTCCCAGTCCGCCAGGTTGAAGTGGTATGCGCGCGGGACCGCCCGCATCACTGTGCCGCCGTCGAAACAGTTGCGGAAGATGTACCGGGCGCGGGGTAGGTGGTAGCCCCAGCTGATCACCATCACCGTGTGCCAGCCGTACTGCCGGGCCAGGCGCTCGGTGAACAGCGCCTCGCCCCGCGTGGTCCCCGGGTCGGGGACCTCGCACAGCACCGTGACCTGCGCATCGCCCGCCGCGCACATCGCGTTCATGAAGTCGTCCCAGCGCCCGTACGGATCGGACAGCACCACGGTCTTCGCGTAGCCCTCGTGGGCCAGCCGGATGCCGTACGCCTCGCGGCCGTCGTGGTCGCCGCCCAACACGATGATCGCGTCGACCTTCCGCAGCGGATCCTCGTGGTCGCGGCCGAACTCCCAGTAGCCCACGCCACCGATACCGGCGAACACCAGCACTGCGGCGAGCACGACGCACCAGATCGACCGCCGCAACACCACTCCCACGCGCGGCAGCCTACCGGCCGAGCCTGTGACGAGGCAGGCCTCCAGATCCGGGCGCTACAGTCCCCGGCCCACGGCGACCCGGGCGGCGACACCGAGTAGCCGCGCGGTCCGCGCGAGGTGCGCGCCCGACGCCATGATCGTCTTCCGAGAGCTTCGCCCGGCGGGCGTGACGGGCCGGCCCTCGAGCCGGTCGGCGAGCCAGCCGAACAGCAGCGGCGCCGACAGGAAGTGCAGGCTGAAGTGGTCGCTCCAGTCGTCGGTCACGTAGGTGACGTGGGTGCCGCCACGGGCGTACCGGTCCGCGTGCGCCGTCGCATCGTCGAGCGGCACGATCTGGTCGCGGGTCGACTGCACGATCAGCATCGGCACCGACGGTGTCTGCTGCCCCGGCCGGATCTCGTCGAAGATGTACTTGAGCGTCGGCAACTCGATCATCTGATCGATCGGCCGATCGGCATGATGACACAGGTCCTTGTGCGCCATCGCGCGAATCGCCTGCTCGGGGGTCCAGTTCGGTGCGTCCTCGTAGAAGACCTTGCGGCCCTTCTCGTTGACGTGGTCGTCGAGCAACTGTCGCAGTGGCGGGTATTCGCGGGCCAACGCGGCGATGAACAGCGTCGGCAGCCCGGTGAACAGCGTCTTGTTGAGGTAGACGAAGGTGCTGCCCGGGTCGCTGACCGGCGCCCCCATGGCGCCCGCCACCAGGTTGATCTCGGGCGCGTACGTGGGCGCCACCTCGGCGGTCCACGCGGTGGCCAGGCCGCCGCCGGAGTAGCCCCACACGCCGACCCGGGTGTCGGCGCGAAGGCCCAGCGGTTCGTGTCGCAGGCAGGCGCGGATCCCGTCCAGGGTCATGTAGCCCGGCTCCCGCGGCACGCCCCAGCGGCCGGCCTGGCCGCCGTGGTCGGGGATCGACACCGTCCAGCCGCGCGCCACGGCGGCGGCGACGAACACGAACTCGATCTGCGGGAACGACGTCCCCTGCGTCACAGCGCCGTGCTGCAGCACGTACGACGGGAAGGTCTCGGGGGCGATCGCGTCGATGGCGCACTGGTACGACACGAGCGGCGCGCCCGGCTCGGCGCCGGAGGCGCGGGTGACGACGGTGGTCGTGGTCACCTCGGCCGCGCCGTGCATGGTGGTCGTGCGGTACAGCAGCTGGGTCGCTCGCACCCGCTGCTTGACCTTGCCCAGGAACGCGACGGTGACGTCGCGGTGGCGCAGCACGGTCCCCTCGGGCTGATCGGCGAAGCCCTCCGGGGCGTCGAAGAACGGGTCCACGCCGACCGGCTGCGCCATCGCGGGCGCGGGCCAGGGCTCGGCGGCGGGTTCGCACGTGCGGACGTCGTCGTTCACAACCGTCATCGGTCCTCCTCGGTCGGGGTCGAAGAGACCATACACCGACGATGGGACAAAATCTCGAATCGTGTCCCAGCTGTTGTGCGCGACATGCTCCGCAGCGCCGCCGCGTCAGGCAGGCTTCGTCAGGCCCGCACGATCGCGTCGCCGTCTCGGGCGGTCACCGCTATGCCGGCGAGACCCGGCACGTCGACGGAGGCGACGACCGCATGCGCACCGGCACCGTCGGCGTGGATGCCGCCGGCCACCGCGAGCGCCCCCACCGGGCCGCCCACCTCGACGGCGGGGACGCCGCCGCCGGCGGTGGAGATCCGGCCGCCGACTGTGATCGAGGCCAGCTCGCCGCCGGGCTTGACCGACAGCGCGATCGCCTGCAGCGGCATCTGCACACCCTTCACCAGGCTCATCCCCTCGCCGCCCGTGGTCGTCAGGTCGCCGGTGATCTCCAGCGCGCCCATCGGCCTGCTGACCTGGACGCCGACCGAACCGTCGCCGGTGGTGGTGATCGATGCGAACCGTGCGGCACCGAGGGAGCCGTCGTAGAGGTTGAAGCCGCGGGCGCCGGCGCCGTGCGTCGCGATCGGGCCGCGCACGTCGAGGGTCTCCAGCGCACCGAAGTTGACGAAGCCGATGCCGCTGGGGCCCTCGGACGTGATCGCGGCCTCGGCGGTCCAACTGCGCACCGCGCCCCAGTTGTCCAACACCATGTCGTTCTGGCCGTAGGTGGTGACGGCGCCGGTGTTGACCACCTCATCGACCACGGCACCCGAGATCACGAACACGCCGCCGGAGATCAGGTCCGGCGTGCCCGCCGGGATGCCGCCGTTGGTGTGGATCGCGCCGGTCTCGAGCCGTGAGACCTGCAGCACCCCACCGTTCGCCGTGCCCGCCCAGTCACCGCACCCGCCGACGAACACGCCGCTGCCGCGGACCGGCCGCTCGGCGGACCCGGCCGACACCCCTCGGATATCGGCGGTGATGGTGACCGCCGGGTCCGGCTGGCGGTTCCACACGGTGAGCGCGCCCTGCAGCGCCTCCACGCCGAACCCGTGCGGGCGGCGGGAGCGGCCGCGCACGTCCGCGGTGTCGATACTCAGGCCGTCGATGACGATGCGTCCGGCGCGCACGGCGTCGTCGGCGAGCAGCAGCACCTGACCGTTGGTCCGCACGCCGGTCAGCGTCAGGGTGCCCAGGTCGGCCACCGAGGTGTCGTTGAGCACGGCGACCTCGTCGTCGGCGGTGAGCACCGTGACCCCGTCGAGCGTGTTGTTCGAGGTCAGGCGCACGCCCTTGGCGCCGAATCGAAGAATGCCACCGCGCAGCGTGGCACCGGCGGGCAGCGTGATCATCGGCGAGCCGGCGATCTCACCGTCGACGGTGATGTCGGTGGCGCCGGATCGGATCGCATCGGCGAGTTCGGCGGCTGTGGTGACTACAACGGTTGCCATGGGGGTCGCGTCTTCCTTGTCCGGGAGCGGGTACCCCACCACTGTAACAAATAACCGGACCGCGGTCCGAATAAAGTCAGCGGCCGTGCTCCGCGAACTCACACCGGGGCGACGCTGGTCTCCTCGGTCCCGAACCGCACGCCGCGCCGTTCCTTCCCGATCGCGGTCAGCACGATCACCGCCAGGAGCACGGGCACGACGGTCGCGGCCAGCGCGAACGGGTATCCGTGCGACTGTGCGAGCCGCTCCTGGATCGGCAGGTTGAACGCCGCGAGGCAGTTGCCCAGCTGGTATGTCACGCCCGGATAGAAGCCGCGGATCTCGTCCGGCGACAGCTCGGTCAGGTGCGCGGGCATCACGCCCCACGCGCCCTGCACGATCAGCTGCATGAGGAACGAGCCCAGTGCGATCATCCCGGCCGTGTGCGAGTAGGCGAACAGCGGCACGATCGGCAGGCCCAGCACCGCGAACACGATGATGATCGCCCGGCGCCCGTAGCGCTCGGACATCCCGCCCGCGATCACCCCGCCGATGATCGCGCCTACGTTGTAGCCGACGGCGATCCACGTCGCGTGTGCGGCGGCGAGGTGCAGGCCACCGTCGACGGCCGACTTGAGGAACGTCGGATACACGTCCTGGGTCCCGTGGCTCAGCCAGTTGAACGCCGTCATCAGCAGCACGAGGAACACGAACCGCCGCCAGATCGCGGGGTTGGAGAACACCTCGCGGAAGCCGGTCTCCGTCTGCTTGGCCCGCTCGCGCGTCTGCTCCCACACCTCGGACTCGCGCACCCGCGTCCGGATGATCAGGCTGATCGCGGCCGGCACGATGGACAGCGCGAACATCCACCGCCAGCTCAACCCCAGCCAGCTGTCGACCACGAGGTAGGCCAGCGACGCCAGCAGGTAGCCCATCGAATATCCGCTCTGCAGGACGCCCGAGAAGAATCCGCGCCGGCTCGACGGGATCTTCTCCATCGCCAGCGAGGCGCCGAGCCCCCACTCCCCACCCATGCCGAGGCCGTACAGCATCCGTAGCACCATCAGGATCGTGAAGTTCGGCGCGAACGCGCACGCGAAGCCCACGATCGAGTAGAAGATCACGTCCACCATCAGCGGTATCCGTCGGCCCTTCCGGTCCGCCCACAGACCGAACAGGAAGGCGCCCACGGGACGCATGATCAGCGTCATCGTGGTGATGAACGCCATCTTCTCCACGCTGACGTGGAAGTCCTTGGCTATGTCGGCGTACACCAATACCACGATGAAGTAGTCGAACGCGTCCATCGTCCAGCCGAGATATGCCGCCGCGAACGAGTTGCGTTGATCCGCCGACAGCTTCGGCGCATCGGGAACTGTCGTAGCCGACATCGTGGCTCCTGCCCTTTCGATCCCTCATGGACGGGTCGATTGTCGTCCCGAGGTGGGCGTAGCCGGATCCGATTCGCGCACTTACCTTACGTGAACTATCGACAAATCGTTCGGCTCAGGCCCCGGTGCGGCGCGGATTGTGGACGTCGGCGTCGGCGTCGTCGAGGATCTCGTCCGGCGTGCGTCGGTCCCGCGGCGCGAGGATGGTGGTGCCGATCACCGCGTGCGGCACGAACTCGTCGGTCTCGGTGGTCGCGATCGGCTGCCCGAGCGCGAGGTGAACCCGTTCGACCAGGGTGCGGACCCGATCGTCGGAGGCCGGCCCGGTCAGGATGACGGCGAACTGGCCGCCGCCGATCCGCGTGACGATCCCCTCGTCGCCGATCGCCTGCTGCAGCCGGTACGACGCGGCCCGGACCGCGAAGTCGCCCACGGCGCGCCCGTAGTCGTCGTTGATCTCCTTGAAGCCGTCGACGGCGATATACAGCAGCGCGCCGATCCGCGTCGTGGTCCGCGGATCGACGGCGCGGGTCAGGGTGTCCAGCAGGTGCGCGCGGTTGGGCAGCCCCGTGAGGTGGTCGTGCAGTGCGAGCCGCCGCAGCTCGTCGTGCATGCGGCGGCGGTCGGTGGTGTCCTCCCAGACGGCGAGCACATAGGCCTGACCGGAGTCGGCGGCGGGCACCGACGTCAGCGTCAGCATGCCGAGCCCGTAGTCACCGTCGTCGTGCGGAAACCGGCACTCCGTGCGAGCGGTGCGGGAGCCCGCCGCGACGACCGAGCGGAACACGTCCCGCACGCGCGGCCGATCGGGGGCGTAGACGCTGTCGAGCAGCAGCGTTCCGGGTATCGGCTTGGGGTCGCGCCCGAGCGTCGCCACGAACGCGGGGTTGATGTAGACGAGCCGGCCCGCGGTGTCGAGGACGGCGATCGCGAGGCTCGCGTGGTTGAACACCAGCTCGAACCGCACATCGGCGTCCCGGATCTGCTGGTCGATGCTCGCGCGGACCGCGCCGATCGCGTCGTGCAGCGGGCTGCGGGAATCGCGCCGCAGCAGGGCCTGCGCGTAGCCGCGGCCCACCGCGCCGCTCAGCGCCGCGGCGCTGTGGGCCGCATCCGACAGCGGCACGTGGCCGTGTTCCACGAGCACCGCCACGAGTTCGGCGGTGTAGTCGAGCACCGTGGGGTCGGCACATCCGAGCACCACCAGCTCCGCCCCGACGGTGGCTGCGGCGTCCAGCCGCAACGGCTGCGACCCGAGCGCAGCGACCAGCCCCTCGGCGGCATCACCAAGGGCCGACCGGAGCACCTCGTCGGGCACCGGATCCGGAACCAGAGATGCGACCCGCCGGTACCAGCCATCAATGGCTGCGTTGACTGCGCGATCCACAACCCAAAACTCTACTTCAGCAACTCTGGCTGAGGGTAAATCTCAGCCAATTTCAGGGGATTAGGCCAGGTCAGAGGCGTTACGAACGAATATTCCGGAGATTTCTCTATCGAATTCGAAGTCAGCTGTAACGTTCCGGCGGCCGTCATCGACATCCACCACGAGATCGATCTCCACTGCGGCGGAACCCCCACCGCAGAGCAGGACACGAAGAAATCCCGACTACGACGAAGGAGCTGGCACATGCCTCATCCCTATCCCCCGCGTCCCCATGGTCCCGGCCCTCGCCGCCCCTGGCACCCGCGCCCGCGCCGCCACGTCCGCGTGTGGGACCGCCGTTGGCGTCGCTGGGTCTGGCAGTGGCGCTGACCCGCTAGATGCTTCGCAGAGGGAGCGCACCCCACATCGGGGTGCGCTCCCTCTCTCCGTTGTCACTCGCCCGACACGGCGCTGCCCAGGAACAGACTGCGCTCCCCAGCGCGCCACACCTCGTCGACGTGTGCCAGCGCGGCCTCCCGCCCGGCAGGTCCGAACGTCACCGTCCACCCCGCGGGCACCCGTGCGAACTCCGGCCACAGGCTGTACTCGCCCACGTTGTTGACCAGCACCAGGAAGGTGCCGTCGCGGTCGTCGAAGGGATTGGTGTCGAACGAGTCGGTGCTCACAGCGGTACTCCCTGGGGATCGTCGGGGCGGTCGGGGTCGGCGGGCTCGCGGTCGGCGGGCTCGGTATTCGCGCGGCGAGCCACGGCCGCGGTGAACTCGGCGGCCAGCCGGTCGGCGGTGGCGGCGTCCTGCAGTCGCGGCGCGTGCCGCCACTGGGCCACCAGCACCGGCCCGGCCTCGGAGCCTGCGATCGTCGCGATCACCTCCACGGGAAACGCGAGCGGCAGCCGCGGCTCGGGATGCGCGGGCAGGGCCTCCACCAGCGGTCCGGCGAGGATCGGCTCCCACGGACCGGGGTCCCGAGGCGCGAGGTCGCGCCGGCCGAGGTAGTTCACGGCGACCGCGGCGGGCCGGCCCGACGGCGTCCGGTAGTCGGTGAACCAGCCGACGGTGCGCGAGGTGTCCGTTCCGAGCCCGGCATCGTCGCGCCCGTGCCACGCCGTCGCGATCTCGCCCGCGGCGGCCCGCCCGGCGAGCACCTCCTCAGCGGCGCCGAGCAGCACGGCAGACACGTCGCCCGACGCGAGCACCGCCGCGCTGTCCACCGCGCCGAGGGCGATACGGACGGTGCGCACGGACGCCGCCGTGTCCCGCCTCGGGTCGAGTGACGGGTGCGGACTCCGCACCTGTTCCCCCGCGGCCTCCAGGAGCGCGGCGGCGTAGCCGGCGGCGCTGGTCGTCTCCGGTAGCACCGATCGGCCGGCCGCCGCGTCGGCGATATCGGTGAGCAGCACCTGCCAGGACACGGCGTCGGCGGCGAGGTGGTGCACAGCGAGCAGCAGGCTCTCGTCGCCGTCCGATCCCGCGGGACCGCGCAGCCACGCCGCGGCGACCATCCTGCCACCGTCGGCGCTCAGCCCGCGTACGACGGCGAGGGCCTCGTCGGGCAGGCGGTCCGGCCGGGACGGTACGGCCTCGGTGAGGAGGTCGCCGGCGGGCACCGGGTCGGCGGCGCCGGCCAGCAGCCGACCATCGATCACCCGCGAGCGCAGCGCGGGGTGCGCCGCGAGCACCGCGTCGAGCACCTCCGTGATCTCGACGCGGGTCACGCCCGGCGGCAGCCGCACGAGCCCCACCTGCGCGTAACCGTCGTACCCGCCCGCGGCGAGGGTCCGGGCCACGGACGGCAGCCCGGTCATGTCGACGGCGTCGCCCGTACCGACCGCGTCGGCGAGCCGCGCACCGGCAGCCGCCGTGGGTCGCGCGTCTATCGCCGCTGCCAGCGCCTCGATGCTCGGGTTGGCCAGCACCAGCTGCGGGTCGGCCTGCAGGCCGGCGCGGCGCAGCGCGCCGACGGCGGCGATCGCCACGATGCTGTCCATACCCATGTCGAAGAAGTCGGCGTGCACGTCGTCGCCCGCCCCCGGCCACAGCTGCGCGCACACGGCCGCGATCGCGCGCTCGGTATCGGTCGACGGTGCCGCGCCCCGCGCCGCGGCGGCTCCGAGCGCCTGCTCGGCGAGCGCGGTCAGCGCCGCGGCGTCGACCTTGCCGTTGGGGGTCAGCGGTAGGGCGGGCACCACCTCGACCCGGGTCGGCACCATGTACGCGGGAATCCGCCCGGCGACCGCCGCTCGGACCTGGGCACCCGCGGCCGAGGTCCCGGCGGCGAAGCCCACCAGCTGCGGGTGCCGCGTGCCGGGCCGCCGCGTCACCACGACCGCTGCGGCGGTGACCCCCGGCGCGGCGGCGATCGCGGACTCCACGTCGCCCAATTCGATGCGGTAGCCGCGGATCTTCACCTGATCGTCGCCGCGACCCAGGTACACCAGGTTCCCGTCGATGTCGCACCGCACCAGGTCACCGGTGCGATACATGCGCCCGCCGGCGACGAGGGGGTCCGCGACGAACCGGCTCGCCGTCAGGCCCGGGCGGCCCGCGTAGCCGCGCGTCACCTGCGGCCCGGCCAGGTAGAGCTCGCCGATGCCGCCGCGCGGGACGGGGCGCAGGCGCGCGTCGAGCACATACGCGCGGGTGCCGGCGGTGGGCCGGCCGATGCGCGGCTCGGTGGTGTCGGCCACGCGGGCGACCACCGCCTCGACCGTCGCCTCGGTGGGCCCGTAGCAGTTGTGGACGACGGTGCCCGGCAGCGCCGCGAGCCGCTCCCACAGGTGCACCGGGATGGCCTCGCCGCCGAGGGCGAGCACCGAGAGGTGGGCACCCGCGTGCGTGTCGGTCCCGATCAGGCCGGCTGCCGCGAGCTGCGCGAACATCGACGGCGAGGTGTCGATCATGTCCACGCACGACTCACCGAGCGCCGCGATGAGCGCACCCGCGTCGCGGATCTCGTCGTCGTCCAGCAGCCGCACGGCGTGCCCCGCGAACAGGCCGAGCAGCGGTTGCCACGACGCGTCGAAGCTCAGCGACCAGCCGTGCGCGATCCGCAGCGGCCGGCCGAGGCGCTGCACCGCGGGACGGTAGAACCGCTCGATGTGGTCGGCGAGGTAGGCGGCGAGCGCCCCGTGGGTGCCGATCACGCCCTTCGGCTCGCCGGTGGAGCCGGAGGTGAAGATCACGTACGCGGCGGCGGCGGGGCTCTGCGGCGCGGCCGTGTAGTCGCGCGCCGCGGCATCCGCCGGGTAGCCCACCGTGCGCGCGAACGTCGAGAGCTCGGCGACCCGCCCCTCCGCGGTGAGGACCAGCTGCGTCCCCGACCTGGCGATCATGGACGCGACGCGGCCCGCGGGCAGGTCCGGCGCGAGCGGCACGTACGCGGCGCCGAGACCCGATACCGCCAGGATCGCGACGACGGCCCGCGGGTCACGGGGCAGCGACAGCCCCACGACGCTCCCGGGCCCGACGCCCTCGGCTGCGAGGACGCCCTGCAGCGCACCCGCGCGCCGCGCCAGCTCGCGGTAGTCCAGTTCCTCCGTGGCGGTCAGCAGCGCCGGCGCGTCGGGCGTCGCGGCGGCCTGACGCGCGAACAGCTCGGGCAGGGTCGCGTCGGCCGGCAGCGCCGGCGCCGACGGTACGGCGTCCGCGTCGGTCCCCACGGGCAGGTCGCCGACGGTGGGGCTGCCGGGTAACGCCCGCAGCACCGCGAGTATCCGCTCGCCCAGGCGACGCGGGTCGAACCGCGCGGCGAGCGACTCCGTGGCCTCGATCACCACGGTGAGCCTGCCCCGGTCCACCAGCGACACGACCGACAGCGGGTAGTGCGCCAGGGACTCCATCGTGAGCGGGCGGAAGCCCACACCGTCGGAGGCGGTCACAGTGGCCCGGGCGTCCCCGATGGGCGCGTTCTCGAAGACGAACAGCGTGTCGAACAGCCCACCGGGGAACGAGCGGGTCACGTCGGCGAGGGGTACGTAACCCACCTCGCGCATGCGGGCGCCGTCGGCCTGGGCTCGCCGCAGCGCGGCCTCCGGCGCCTCGTCGTCATCGATCCGCACGCGGACCGCCGCCGCGTTGAGGAACAGGCCCACCATGGTCTCGACCCCGTCGAGCGACTCGGGGCGCCCCGCCACCGTCGTGCCGAAGGCGACGTCCCGCGACCCGACCAGCCGACCGAGCACCACGGCCCACGCGAACTGGGCGAGCGTTCCCGCGGTGAGGCCGCGTTCGCGGCCCCACGTCAGCAGATCCGAGGTCTCCTCGGCGCCCAGCGCGACGGTGACGGCGCCGGGCACCTCGCCGGGGCGGACGGGACCGTCGGCGAGCGTGGTCGGCGTGGCGCCGTCGAGGTACCCGCGCCACCGCTCCAGCGCCGAGGCCGAGTCCTGCGCATTCAGCCACGCGACGTAGTCGCGGAACGGGCGCACGGGAGGCAGCACGCTCGCGGGATCGGCGATCCCCCGGCCCGCCGCGTCGTACAGCGCGATGAGCTCACGGAAGAACACCGCCATCGACCAGCCGTCCATCACGATGTGGTGCGCGGTGAACACGAATCGCGCTGCGCCCGCTCCGGGTTCGGCATCGGTCAGGCGGGCCACCGTGAGCCGCAGCAGCGGGCCGCGGCGCAGGTCGAACCGCGCCCGCCGATCGCTGGCGGCGAACTCCTCGAACTCCGCAGCAGTGCAGTCGATCTCGCGCCACGGCAGCTCGGCCCAGGTGGGCACGATCTGCACCGGCTGCGGAACGTCCGTGTCCCACACCGAGGCCCGCAGGTTCGCGTGGCGCCGCAGCAGCGCCTCGCCGGCGGCGCGCAGGCGTTCGGCGTCCAGCTGCTCACCGACCTCCACGACGAACTGCATCGTGTACACATCGGTGCCTGCCGCATCTCCTCGACCGCCGGCCGCGCCGGGTCCCGTGCGGGTCGCCAGGGCGTGCATCCCCGCCTGCAGCGGGGTCAGCGCGATGACGTCCTCGATCGCGGGTGCCTCCTCGGCGGCCTGCGCCTGATCCGTGGTCACGCGTTCCCCTTCCACGCGGTCTGCAGCGCGGCCAGTTGGTCGGGGCCCAGCCCGGAGGCGCTCATCGGCGCGGACGGCGGCGCGGGTTCCGGTGCGGCCAGTGGTGTCTCCCCGTCCGCGACGCTGCTCCCGCCCGCCGCGTCGACGGCGGCCGCGAGTTCGTCGATCGTCGCGGTCTCGAACACCATCTGCGGCGTCAAGGCCAGTCCGTCGGCCGCGGCGCGCGCCGACCACTGCAGCGACGTCACGCTGTCGCCGCCCACGGCGAAGAAGTTGTCGCCGGGCTCCACGCCGGCCACGCCCAGCAGCTCCTCGAGGATGTCGATCAGCTTCGCCACCGTCTCGGGACTGCCGGTGGATCCGGTTGCGGCCCCGCCGGTCTCGTCCTCGCCGACACCGGCCCCGCCCGCGAGGCCGGGCAGGTCCAGCGACCCGACGGTGACGTCGGCGTCCGCGGCCATGGCCGCGAGCACCGCCTGCAGGCCGTCCGCGAGCACCGCGGCCGTCTCCGCCGCGTACACGGTGGGGCTGGCGATCACCATGCCGTCCCAGCCGCCGTCGGCGTTCGCGAACAGGCTGAGCGACAGATCGATCAGCGCCACATCGAAGTCCGTGGGCAACGGCGCGGCGGTCAGCCGATCGGTGACGGCGCGCGGCGCGGCAGCGGCCGAGTCGTCGCGCACGTGCACCATCGTCTGGAAGACGGGGTTTCGGCCCGGGCGGCGCTGCGGCGCGAGCGCATCGACCACCGCCTCGAACGGGGCCGCCTGATGCCGCAGCGCGTCCAGCGCGGAGGCGCGCGCAGCGCGCAGTACGTCGGCCAGCCCGGCATCGGCCGTCACCGGCGTCCGGAGCGCGATCATGTTGGCCAACAACCCCACCATCGACTCGGTCGCCGGATCCGTGCGGCCGGCCGCCGGGGTGCCGACCACGAGGTCCTCGCCGCCCGCGTGCCGGTGCAGCAGTACCGCGGCGGCGGCCTGCCCGATCATGAACTCCGTTGCGCCGCTGCGGTCGGCGAGCGACTTCAGTCGTGCTCGTACGTCGGCGGGCACGGTGAACGTCACGCGGTGGCCGGCGGCGAACGCGTGGCTCAGGCGCCGCGGGTGGTCGTGTCGGGCGGGGATCTCGTCGGGGGCGCCGCGCAGGACGGCGACCGTCTGCTCGACCTCACGCCGCCCGGCGGCGGACGAGAAGACCTCCGCCTGCCACAGCGCGTAGTCCGGGAACTGCTGCGCCGCGGGCACATCCGCCGGCGGCATGCCCGCGACCCGGGCACGGTACGCCGCGAAGAGGTCGTCGATCACGGTCGCGAACGACGCATGGTCGATCACCAGGTGGTGCACCAGCAGCTGCAGGACGGTACCGCTCGATCCGCTGATCAGCGCAGCGCGCAGCAGCTCGCCGCCGATCAGCTCGAACGGCCGCCGCATGCGCTGCGCGCGAGCCGCTTGCGGATCGTCGGCGGTGACGCGGTCGAGCACCAGGTCCCGCGCGCGGGCGGCGAGGACGGTGCCGACGGGCACGCCACCGTCGACCTCGAACACGGTGCGCAGCGCCTCGTGGCGCGCCACCACGTCGCCCAGTGCGGCCTCGAGCGCATGCGCGTCGACGGGGCCGTCGAGCCGCAGCGCGACCTCGATGACCCCGGCACCGGACGCCCCCTCCGACCCCGCGGAGGCACCGGACATGATGTGCGCGAACCAGATCGACCGCTGCGACGCGGTGAGCGGGATGCGGGCGGGCCGGTCGGAGACGGTCCGGACCGGGGGCAGGACGTCGTCGGGCGCGCCGCCTTCGGCGGCCCGATCCAGGGCGCGGTCCACGGCCGCCGCGAGCTCGGCGACGGTCGGCGCGTCGAAGACCGCCGCGACCGGCACCGTGACCCCGAGGTCGCGCCGCAGCAGGGCGACCAGGCGAGTCGCCAGCAGCGAGTGACCGCCGAGGCCGAAGAACGAGTCGCCCGCCGCGACCGCGCCGGCCGCGAGCAGCTCGCCGTACAGACGGGCGACGGCGATCTCGGTCCGGGTCGCGGG
>NZ_BAABFR010000086.1:0-23209 GCF_039541155.1 Tsukamurella soli | reverse complement strand
CTGCGGGCGGCGACGGTGTCGCGGCGGGCCGCGCCGCGGTCGATCGGCTCCGCGGCCGCTGACGATGCGGAGCGCCACCGCGGCCGCGAACCAGCCCCCGACCTGCTGCCCGAGGACGAAATCGATGCGCACCGGGCACGCACGCCCGCGTGTGCAACCCCGGCTGGCGGCATCTTGGCCGGACGCGCGCTAAACTGATACCCAGGAAGAATTTGTAAACGAGGAAAGGGGCCGCCACCCGCCGGCTGAGCCGGTAGCTGGCCGCCCCTTCATTGCGCGAGGGGGTCCCCCATGGGCCGCGGCCGGGCAAAGGCGAAGCAGACGAAGGTTGCACGCGAGCTCAAGTACAGCTCGCCGAACACCGACTTCAAGAGTCTGCAGCAAGAGCTATCGGGGGCTGTAGACGACACGGACGTGCCGTCCAACCACCCAGAGTGGGAGGACATGTACGAGCCGGAGCAGTGGCGGCGCGCCTAGCGCGTCGGTGCGGGCCGTCAGGCCGGCCTTCACCTCGCACGGGACGCAGCACACCGTCGCACGCCCCGCTCGGTGCAGGGACGTAGTCGGAGCCCACAAGCAGTCGAGTGGGCCCGCGCCTCCACAGGGCGCGGGCCTCGGTCTGTCCGGACCGCGGATGCTCTCAGAACCGCGGATGCGACCCGCTCAGCACCGCGGACGCCCCGGCACCGTCGGCCTTCTTGACGGAGCCGAGTACCCAACTGTCGATGTGGCGTGCCGTGAGCACCGCGAGTGCACGGTCCACGTCGTCGGGAGCGACGATCGCGACCATGCCGACGCCCATGTTGAAGGTCTTCTCCATCTCGGCCTGCTCGACGCGGCCCCGCTGCGCGATCACGGAGAAGACCGCCGACGGGCTCCAGCTGCCGCGGTCCAGCTCGGCCACCAGGCCCTCCGGGATCACACGGGCGAGGTTCGCCTCCAGCCCGCCACCGGTGACGTGGCAGAAGGTGCGCACCTGCGTCTCCTTGACGAGGCGCAGGCAGTCGAGGGCGTAGATCTTGGTGGGCTCCAGCAGCTCCTCGCCGAGGCTGCGCCCGAACTCCTCGACGTGCCCGTCGAGATCCATGTGCGCCCATTCCAACAGCACCTTGCGCGCGAGGCTGTACCCGTTGCTGTGCAGCCCCGAGGAGGCCATGCCGATCACGACGTCACCGGCCCGAACGTTGTCGGGGCCGAGCACCTCGTCGGCCTCGACCACGCCGACTCCGGTCGCGGACAGGTCGTACTCCCCCTCGGCCATCAGGCCCGGGTGCTCTGCGGTCTCGCCGCCCAGCAGCGCGCAGCCGGACTGGACGCACCCCTCGGCTATACCCTTGACGAGTTGCTCGACGGTCTCCGGCACCACCTTGCCGACGGCGATGTAGTCCTGCAGGAACAGCGGCTCGGCGCCCGTGACGACGAGGTCGTCCACGACCATCGCCACCAGGTCGATGCCGACCGTGTCGTGCTTGCCCAGGGCCTGCGCGACGGCGATCTTCGTGCCGACACCGTCGGTCGACGCGGCGAGGACGGGCTCGCGGTACGAGTTCTTCAGCGCGAAGAGCCCGGCGAAGCCGCCGAGCCCACCCATGACCTCGGGGCGGGTCGCCCGCCTCGCATGGGGTTTGAACAGCTCGACGGCGCGGTCACCGGCCTCGATATCGACTCCGGCCGCCGCGTACGACGCCGGGGGGTTCGGGACCTCAGGATTGCGCTCGCTCACGGGCCCTAACGGTACCCGACCGCCGTCGATCGGCTCCGGCGCGAACTCGGGCGGCCCTGTCTGCGCGGCGGCTAGGAGGTCCTGCGGCGATATACGACCATCGCGACGGAGTACGCGACGACCAGGATGCCGACACACCACCCGAGAGCGATCCAGATATCGCCGCCCACCGGCTGCTGGGTGTACAGGTCGCGGATCGTGTTCACGATCGACGTCACCGGCTGGTGCTCGGCGAAGGCACGTACCGGGCCCGGCATCGACCGCGTGGGCACGAACGCCGAGCTGACGAAGGGCAGCAGGATCAGCGGGTACGAGAACGCGCTCGCGCCGTCGGGGGACGTCGCCGTCAGCCCTGGGATGACGGCCAGCCACGTGAGCGCGAGCGTGAACAGGAACAGGATCCCGGCCACGGCGAGCCAGGCCCCCACCCCCGCTCCCGAGCGGAACCCCATGAGCAGGGCGACGAGCACCACCACCACAAGCGAGATCGTGGTGGCGATCAGCGAGGTCAGCACGTGCGCCCAGAGCACCGCCGACCGAGCGATCGGCATCGACTGGAACCGCTCGAAGATCCCGCCGCGCATGTCCAGGAACAGCCGGAACGCCGTGTAGGAGATGCCCGAGGCGACGGTGATCAACAGGATGCCGGGCAGCAGGTAACGCACGTACGAGCGCGTTCCCGTGTCGATCGCGCCGCCGAGCACGTACACGAACAACATCATGAACGCGATCGGCATGAGCGTCGTCGTGATGATGGTGTCGACGCTGCGCGTGATGTGCCGCAGTGAGCGGCCCAGCAGGACGGCCGTGTCGCCGAGGACGTGTGCGGTCATCGTGACTTCCTACTCGGACGCTCGCCGGTTCGATCCGTCGGCGACGACGGCGAGGAAGACGTCCTCGAGCGTCGGCTGCTTCTCGACGTACTCGACCCGAGCCGGCGGCAGCAGTGCCTTCAGCTCGGCGAGTGTGCCGTTCACCACGATCCGGCCCTCGTGCAGAATCGCGATCCGGTCGGCGAGCCGTTCGGCCTCCTCGAGGTACTGCGTCGTGAGCAGCACCGTCGTCCCCTGCTCCGCGAGCCGCTCGACGGCGGTCCACACCTCGATCCGGGCCTCGGGGTCGAGCCCGGTGGTCGGCTCGTCGAGGAGGATCACCGGCGGGTTCCCGACCAGACTCATCGCGATGTCGAGGCGGCGGCGCATGCCGCCGGAGTAGGTCGACACCCGGCGATCGGCGGCGTCGTTCAGCGAGAACCTGTCGAGCAGGCCGCCCACGATCGCGCCGGGGTCCTTCAGGTGCCGAAGCCGCGCGACCAGCACGAGGTTCTCGCGTCCGGTGAGGATCTCATCGACCGCGGCGAACTGGCCCGTGAGACTGAACGACTCCCGCACCCGCGCAGGCTGGGTGGCGACGTCGAAGCCGTCGACGGTGGCGGTGCCCGCGTCGGCCCGCAGCAGGGTGCACAAGATCCGCACGACCGTGGTCTTGCCCGCCCCGTTCGATCCGAGAAGGGCGAAGACGGTGCCGCGTGCCACGTCGAAATCGACGCCGCGCAGCACGTTCAGTTCCTTGTACGACTTCTCGAGGCCCGATACCCGGATCGCCGGGCCGGTGGCTGTGGTCATCGGTGTCTCCCGTCCGACCGGTGTGGTCGCTCACGCGCGATGGATGCGGATCGCGCCGTAATTCGTCTCGGCCTGGAGCTCGAGGGTGTCGACCGCATCTCCGGGACCGTCATGGGCCTCCAGGTCGCTGCCGACGGTCCCGTACCGGGTGGCCACGTCGAGCCGCACGGCGGTCCCGGCCCGCACCCCGACCTCCAGATCGCCGTACGAGCTCGTCACCTGCGCGACGCCACGGACCAGCTCGCCGATCCGGACGGGCCCGTATGCGGTCTTCACATCCGCGCCGGCCTCCGCGAGGTCGACCGAGATGCTGCCGTAGGTGGCCTCGACCGTCAGGTCGCCGTGCACCTGCCGGATCGAGGTGGCCCCGTATTTGTTCGTCACCCTCGCGTCACCGTCGACCCGGCCCAGGTGGATCGACCCGTTGCTGTCGGCACGCACTGCGGTCGCCTCGGCGATGTCGATCGCGCCGTAGTCGGAGTCGATTTCGACGCGGGCCATGCGGCCCCGGGTGTCGAGGCTCCCGTAGGCCAGCCGGCCCTGCAGGTCCGAGCCGCTGGGCAACTCGACGGTGATGTCGACCGTGGGGGTCTTCGCCGACCACATCAGACGCCAGAAGAGCTGCCGGCGACGATGACTCGCGATGGTCAGGCGTCCGTCGGCGAAGCGCACCTCGACGTCCTCCGCGGCCCGCACGTCGTCCGCCGTCGCGTGGCCGCCGGGGCGCACCTCGACGCTCGTGTCCGAGCGCTCACCGGCGACGATGCGGACCTCGCCGATCACCAGGTCGAGCACGACGGCGACGGGTTCCGGAGTCTCGAAGACGGCTGTAGTCCGCTCGTGGGTCATCGCGCCCATCCCTTCAGTCGTTGTCCTGCTGTGCCCTCGCGGGTGACCGGAGCGGGATGTCGGCCCCGGTCCAGCTCGGCAGTGACCGCCCGCACCAGCCAGGTGTTCACCGACACGCCCTCGCGGGAGGCCGCCTCGTCGACTCGCGCCTTGACCTGATCCGGCAGCCGCAAAGTGGTGCGGGTGGCGGGACCGTCCTCCACGGGCTGTGGGTCGGCGGTGGCCTCGCCGCGGTCCGCGTCTCGGGTGGGCGCGGCACCCGCCTCGATGACGAACTCCGGCTCGTTGCCGCGCAGCCGGACCTCGACGGACCCCGGCGTGAGGGCCAGCGTGATCTCCCCCGCGGCCGCGGACAGCGCCTCGAGCAACACCAGCCGAGTCGCCGCGTCCAGCGGGGCGATCAGGCGCTGCGCGAGCCGCTCGGCGTCCTCGCCGCCGGCGGCAGCCGCCACAGCCAGGTGCCGGTGCAGGTCGTCCACGTACCGTCCGAGCTTCATGACACCATAGTGACACCATCATGGCGTCATCGCAATGAGGTCGTCCTGACGACGAGCTGAAGACGTGCGGGAACCACCCCTCGGACGACCTGAGGCCCGCTCCGCGCGGGAGCGGGCCTCAAGGTCGTCGGGGTGGCGGGTGTTCCTCGGTGTCGCTTACGGCCGGCGCAGCGCCGAGACGTTGTCGTTGTCGGCCTGCAGCGGGTCGGCCTCCGATGTGCCCGACTTCAGCATCTGCTCGAGCACGGCCTTGCCCATCGACGAGGACTCGGGAAGCGGGATCGGGTACTCGCCGTCGAAGCACGCGCGGCACAGCTGCGACCCCGGGTGCTGCGTGGCGGCGGTCATCTCGTCGATGGAGATGTACCCCAGCGAGTCGGCGCCGATTGCGGCGCGGACCGACTCGACCATGGCGTCCATGGAGTCGGTCGCCCCGCCGTTGGCGATCAGCTCGGCGGGCGACGCGAAGTCGATGCCGTAGAAGCACGGCCACTTGACCGGCGACGACGCGATGCGGACGTGGATCTCGGTGGCACCGGCCTCGCGGAGCATCCGGATCAGCGCGCGCTGCGTGTTGCCGCGGACGATCGAGTCGTCCACGACCACGAGACGCTTGCCACGGATCACCTCGCGCAGCGGGTTCAGCTTGAGCCGAATGCCGAGCTGTCGGATGGTCTGCGACGGCTGGATGAACGTGCGGCCCACGTAGGCGTTCTTCATCAGGCCCTGGCCGTATGGGATACCGGACTCCTGCGCGTATCCGACCGCCGCGGGCGTGCCCGATTCCGGGACCGGGATCACCAGGTCGCCATCGGCGGGATGCTCGCGGGCCAGTCGACGCCCGATGTCGACGCGCGTCGAGTGCACCGAGCGGCCGTTGATCACGGAGTCGGGGCGCGCCAGGTAGACGTACTCGAAGATGCACGTCTTCGGCGTGGCGGGCGCGAACCGCGACGAGCGGACACCGTCGGCGTCGATCGCGAGCAGCTCGCCGGGCTCGATGTCCCGCACGAACGACGCGCCGACGATGTCGAACGCGGCGGTCTCGGACGCGACCACCCAGCCGCGGTCCAGGCGCCCCAACGACAACGGCCGGATGCCGTGCGGGTCGCGCGCGGCGTACAGCGTGTGCTCATCCATGAAGGTGAGACAGAAGGCGCCCTGCAGGGTGGGCAGCAGCTCCATCGCCGCCTGCTCCAGCGTGCGGTCGGCAGCGGCGTGCGCGAGCAGGGCGCCGACGATGTCGGAGTCCGACGTCGCCGGCATGTCCGAGCGCTTGCCGCCCAGCCCCAGTTCTGCGGCACGCTTCGCCAGCTCGGCCGTGTTGACCAGGTTGCCGTTGTGGCCCAGCGCGACACCGTTGCCCGCACTGGTGGTGCGGAAGATCGGCTGGCTGTTCTCCCACGTCGTCGAGCCCGTGGTGGAGTACCGGCAGTGCCCGACGGCGACGTGCCCGTGCATCGCACTGAGCGTCTGCTCGTCGAACACCTGGCTCACCAGGCCCAGGTCCTTGAAGACGATCACCTGCTCACCGTCACCGACCGCGATGCCGGCGGCCTCCTGGCCGCGGTGCTGCAGCGCGTACAGGCCGTAGTAGGTGAGCTTCGCCACGTCCTCGCCGGTGGCCCAGACGCCGAATACGCCGCATTCCTCGCGCGGCTCGTTCTCGTCGTCGTCCAGGGAGTCGGGGAGGGAGAGGGGCAGCTGATTCACGGACGGCTCCTGAATAGGCTGAGGGCTGCGGTACCTCGAAGTGTACGGGTCGTTCACCATCCGTTACCAATCGTGACGCGCTACCGTCCGCCTCGTCGGGCGGTGGACATATCGGGGAGGTCGAGGCGATGAGACGGTTGCGGGGGGACATACGGAGCGCGGCGACGCGTGCGCTGGCGGCGACGACGGCGGTCGCGGTGATGTCGTCGACCGCCGCGGGATGCGCGTCGGAGGTGGCCGGGACCGCGATTCCCACCCCGGGCTACTCCGCGACCGCCGCGGCATCGACACCCCCGGCGACATCCCCCACGGCCTCGGCTCCGGCCGCCACGCCCGCGCCGAACGGGTCGACACCGCCGTCGGCCTCGGCGGGGCCGTCGGTGCCCCGATCGAGCGCGACGGGGATCCCCGCCCTCGCCGGCATCTGGCGCGGGTCCTACACCTGCAACCAGGGCCGCACCGGGCTCACCCTGACCATCGCCGCGGGTTCGGCGAGCGCCGGCACGGCCACGTTCGCCTTCGCCCCGCTACCGGACGGTCCGACGGTGCCCGACGGCAGCTACTCCATGTCCGTCACACGCTCCCACGGCGGTGTCGAGTTCCTCCCGGTGGCGTGGATCCAGCACCCGTCGGCCTGGACGATGGTGGGGCTCACGGTCCCCGGCCCGGTGAACTGGAGCGGCTCGGAGCTGACGGGGTCCGTCGACTACGCCGGGTGCAGCACGTTCACCGTGACCCGCTCGGTGCAGTGACCCGGTCCCTGGAGTAGCGGCACACCGGGCTGCCGTCACGATCCCCCGGTGCGCATCGCAGCGGGCCGGTCTACGCGCGCGGCCCGGGCACGTTGACCAGCGGAAGCCATCGCGCGACATCCCCCGCCCGCGCGCCGCTCGCCGTCATCCGCCCCGCCGCCACGGCCTCGTCGAGGGTCTCGCGGCCGACGACCAGCCGCAGCCACGTCCGCGGGTCGGTCTCGACCACGTTCGGCGGCGTGCCGCGCGTGTGCCGGGGCCCCTCGATGCACTGCACGGCGACGAACGGCGGCACACGCACCTCGACGGCCCCACCGGGCGCGTCCTGCGCGAGGGCCCGCGCGGACAGTCGGACGGCAGCGGCTCGGGCCGCGCGCGACGGTGCCGGGGCGTCCGCGTCGTCGATCCAGTCGAGGACACCCAGCACTGCCTGCCGCATCTCCGCGGGATCGATCGCCGTGGCCATCAGCCCATCTTCGCAGGGCATCCGAGGAGTTCGGTCGACGGAACGTGTCGGTGGGCACTCGTACGCTCGGGGCGCACCCTTGGAGGAGGAGACCGCCATGACCGATCCGACCAGCTCCCTGATCGCCGTCCTGCTCGACCGCTCGGGCTCGATGGAGAGCATCCGCACCGACATGATCGGCGGCTTCGCCGCGTTCATGGACACCCAGCGGACCGTCCCCGGCGACGTCCGAGTGACGCTCGCCCAGTTCGACACCGAGTACGAGGTCGTCTACGCCGACCGCCCACTCGCGGACGTGGGACCGCTCGTCCTGCAGCCGCGCGGGATGACGGCACTGCTCGACGGGATCGGCCAGCTGACCGCAGAGATCGGGGTGGGCCTCGCGCGGCTGCCCGAGGATCGGCGCCCCGGTTCGGTGGTGGTGGTCGTGATCACCGACGGCCTCGAGAACTCGAGCGTCGAGTACACGCGCGACGCCGTCGCGGAGCTCATCCGCCGCCAGGAGTCGGAGTACTCGTGGACCTATGTGTTCCTGGGGGCCAACATGGACGCCGTCGCGGTGGGCGCGTCGCTCGGTTTCCAGCCCACCCGCTCGCTCACCTACGCGCCGGCGGCCGAGGGGGTCGCGGCGACCTACCGGGCGGCCGCACGGTTCGTTGCCGATGTCCGTTCGGCGCCCGCCGGCGCCCCGCCGCCCGCCGGCTTCACCGAGGAGGAGCGTTCCGCCGCACGCGGCGACTGAGGGCGGCGCCGGGAACACGGCGATCGCCCGCAGCCGATGCCGAGTTCTGCCAGGCTTGGCGGATGGGAGCTGAAGTCACCGGCCTGACGTTCACCCGCGAGGACAGGGCCCGGTTCCGGAGCCGGGTCCTGCGGGGCACCGAAGCCATCGACCGGATGCTCTCGGAGGGCCTGTTCACCGATCACAGCACGCAGCCCGAACCTCTGCTCGGCATGGAGGTCGAGCTGAATCTGGTGGATTCCCAGATGAATCCGGCCATGTGCAATGAGGCGATCCTCGCGGACCTCGGGTCGGACACGTATGAGAGCGAGCTGGGGCAGTTCAACATCGAGCTGAACCTCGACCCGCAGCCGCTCAAGGCGAGCCACGCGATGGACTTCGCCGACGACCTGCGGGTGGCGCTCAACCGGCTCGAGGCGATGGCGACCGAGCACGGTGCGCACACGGTGATGATCGGGATGCTCCCCACGCTGACGGCAGTGCACTTCGATCAGCAGTGGCTGTCGCAGTCGAACCGGTACGAGCGACTCGAGGAGCAGATATTCGCCGCCCGCGGCGAGGACCTGGTGCTGGATATCGAGGGGTCGGCGTTCGACGGCGAGATCGAGGAATTGCACGTCGTGACCGGGACGATCCTGCCCGAGGCGGCGTGCACGTCGATGCAGCTGCACCTGCGGCTGGCGCCGGAGGACTTCGCGAACCACTGGAACGCCGCTCAGGCCTTCGCAGGGGCGCAGGTCGCGTTGGCCGCGAACTCGCCGTTCCTCGACCACAAAGCGCTGTGGCACGAGACCCGGCTGCCGCTGTTCGCGCAGGCCACCGACATCCGGCCGGTCGAGCTCAAGAATCAGGGCGTGCGGCCGCGGGTGTGGTTCGGCGAACGGTGGATCAGCAACATCTTCGATCTGTTCGAGGAGAACACCCGCTATTTCCCCGCACTGCTGCCGGAGTCGTCGCCTATCGACCCGCTCGACGAGTTGGACGCCGGACGGATCCCCGATCTCACCGAGCTGAAGATGCACAACGGGACCATCTGGCGCTGGAACCGACCCGTCTACGACACCGTCGGCGGCCACCCGCACGTCCGGATCGAGAACCGCACGCTGCCAAGCGGTCCCACCCTCCTGGACATGATGGCCAACGCCGCGTTCTTCTACGGGACGACCACCTCGCTGGCGCGCGAGGACCGCCCCATCTGGACGCGGATGAGCTTCGACGCCGCCGAGCAGAACCTCACCGCAGGTGGCCGGGACGGCATGGACGCCCGGCTGTACTGGCCCAAGGTCGGATGGGTCTCGCCCGACGAGCTCACCCACCGCATACTCCTTCCTCACGCCCACCACGGCCTCGAGGCGCTCGGCGTCGACTCCGCGGTGCGCGACCGACTGCTCGCCGTCATCGAGGGGCGCTGCGCCACCAAACAGAACGGCGCGAGCTGGCAGCGGGACCACGTCGCCCGGCGCGAGGCGGCCGGCGAGAACCGCGTCGACGCCATCGCGGGGATGCTGCGCGAGTACATCGACCGCATGCACAGCGGCGACCCGGTGCACACCTGGGATCGCCCCTCCGCCTGATCGCCGAGCATATGAGGACCGACCGACTCGACGACGGCTACCGTTGGAGCGTGCCGTATTCGGATACCCCGGTTCTGAGGAACGAGTTCGTCGAGCTGCAGCCGCTCGGTCCCGAGCACCACGACGGACTGGTCGACGCCGTGCGCGACGGCGAGCTGTGGCGGACCTGGTACACGTCGATCCCCTCGCCCGACGAGATGGCGGCCGAGATCGAGCGCCGGCGTGCCCGGCAGGACGACGGTGACCTCGCCCCCTGGGCGATCATCGACCCCCGCACGGGCTCCGCGGTAGGGATGACCACCTACCTCCACCTCGACCCCGACAACCGTCGCCTCGAGATCGGCTCCACCTGGCTCGGCCGGCGTGCGCAGGGCACCGGGATCAACCCCGCCGCGAAACTACTGCTGCTGGCCCGAGCCTTCGACGAGATCGGTTGTATCGCAGTCGAGTTCCGCACCCATTGGCACAACCGTCAGTCGCGTGCCGCGATCGCCAAGCTGGGCGCGAAGCAGGACGGCGTGCTGCGCAACCACATGCTCTTCGGCGACGGCACCGTCCGCGACACCGTGGTGTTCTCCATCATCGACCGCGAGTGGCCCACCGTCCGCCACGGCCTCGTCCAGCGTCTCGGGCCCCGATGAACTCCGGTATCTCGCGAGCAACTCGCCTGTCACGCACCAGAAACACATGAGGCCGAGAATCTGTCGGTAGTCGCTCGACCCGTCCGCTCCGCGGTGACGATCCGGTGCCCTGCCTCCGGGACAGGGTTCCATTTCTGCAGAGTCGCTGCCGTCCGTCCGGAGGTCGTGTCGTGCCCGAAGCCGTGCCCTGCGATCTGGTCATCACCAACGCCTACATCTATATCGACTCCGAGCGCGAGATAGCCGGTGGCTGGATCGCCCTCGCCGAGGGTCGCGTCCACAGCGTGGGTGCCGACCCACGCCAGACACCCGCGGCCACGACGCGGATCGATGCGCAGGGGCGGCTGGTCACACCGGGGCTGGTCAACGTGCACCATCACATGTATCAGAACCTCACGCGCTCATACGCTCCCGTGGTCAACGCGAGCCTGTTCGACTGGCTGACGATGCTGTACCCGATGTGGGCCGAGATCGATGACGAATCCGTCTACCTCTCCACGTGGGTCGCGATGGCCGAACTTCTGCTCGGCGGTTGCACACTGTCGTCGGACCACATGTACGTGCACCCGCGAAGGGAGCTGATCGACGCGCAGATCCGCGCCGCCACCGACCTCGGGTTCCGTTTCTACGCGAACCGCGGCTCGATGACCCGGTCCACCGCGGACGGCGGACTGCCTCCGGTCACGGTGGTCCAGGACGCGGACGAGATCCTCGCCGACTGCGTGCGCCTCATCGACGGCTATCACGACCCGTCCCCCGGCGCTATGACGCGGATCGCGTTGGCGCCGTGCTCCCCCTTCTCGGTCACCCCACAGTTCATGGCCGAGACCGCACGCCTCGCCGAGAGCCGCGACGTGCGCCTACATACCCACCTCGCCGAGGACCGGGACGAGCTGACGTACTGCCGTCAGGTGTACGGGATGACGCCGGTGGAGTACTTCGAGGACGCCGGCTGGCTGCACGACCGCTCCTGGGTCGCGCATTTCATCTTCCCGTCCGCCCCGGAGGAGTCCCGGATGGCCGCAGCCGGTGTGGGGGTCGCGCACTGTCCCAGCTCGAACATGCTGATCGGCGGCGGTACCGCCGATGTCCAGCGACTGCGGCGGCTGGGCGCGCCGGTGGGACTGGGCTGCGACGGATCGGCCTCGACAGACCACGGCTCGCTGTGGCTGGAGGCCCGTGCCGCCCTCACGCTCGGCCGCTATCGCGGCGGGTCCACCGCGATGACGGCGCGCGACGTCCTCGCGATGGCGACGCAGGGCGGAGCCGCATGCCTCGGATGGGCGGACGAGACCGGCCACCTCCGCCCCGGCGCGTGTGCCGACCTGGTGATCTGGACAGGTTCGCCCGTGGCACTGGCCGGCGCACTCACCGACCCGGTCGAGGCGTGGCTGCGGTGCGGCCCGATGACCGCCGACACGACCATCGTCGCCGGCCGGGTGGTCGTGCGCGACGGCCGGATCCAGGATCCCGGTCTCGACGCCGTACTCGCGGCGCACGCCGCGCAGGCGCGCCGCATCCAGAAGGTGAGCCTGCGATGACCGAGACGATGCGTCCACGACGTCGCGGACGTCCCCCACCGACGGTTCGGACGCTTACCGATGAGCGTCTCCCCGATGAGCATCTGGACGTTCCGTGGAGCGGCGCACCGTCTTAAGCACCTGAGAACGCGCCGGTTCCCGGTCCCGAATCTGTTACTGGACCCGATCCATCGCCTGTCGTCCGTCACCACCTGTCATCGCAGGTCGCCGTCGCATCGATCCTGGCGATCGCGCGTACTCTCGACCAGAGCTCAGCGACATCCGACGAGTGATCTGCGAGCCGCCTCGCGCCGCTCACGGCGGGTCTACCCTGCCTAGTATGACGACGCCACCGCCCGGTGCGGGCCAGCAGTTCCCGATTCTCGTGTCCACGATGAACGACGTACCCGGCTTCCACGTCACCCATGTGATGGGTGAGGTGTTCGGCCTGACAGTGCGAAGTCGAAACGCCTTCTCCAACATGGGCGCCGGCTTCAAGGCGATGGCAGGGGGCGAGCTCAAGGGGCTCACCAAGCTGCTGCACGACTCCCGTGAAGAGGCGCTGAGCCGGATGTGTCAGGAGGCCATGGCACGGGGTGCGAACGCTGTGGTCGCGATGCGCTTCGACTGCAACGAACTCGGCGGCACGGCCAGCGAGATCGCGGCGTACGGAACGGCTGTCTACATCGTCCCCGCGCAGCCGCGCCCGCCGCAGTACCAGGGCGGCCAGCAGTACCAGGGGCCGCCGCAGGGCCGACCGGATCAAAGCCCGCCGCTCCAGGGACCCCAGCAGGGGCAGCAGAATCCGGGCTCCAGTCATCAGGGCCCCCCGAACGGCCCTGGTCACCAGGGGCCGCCGCCCCCGAACCCGAACCCGCCGCTCTACGACAACGGGCCTGGGCGCTAGCTTCGCCCGGGCGCCGAGACGCGTTCGTGGTCAGTTCGTGCCGTGACCGAACAGCTTCGGCAAGGTCCCCTCGTGCGCCTCGCGGAGCTCGGCGAACGGGATGGTGAACTGCCCCTGCACCTCGACACCGTCGGCGCCCTGGTCGACCACGCCGACCCGGACCGCGGGCAGGCCGCGGGCGGAGCACATCGAGACGAAGCGGGACTCCTCGGTTCGCGGCACGGCCACCAGGATCCGGCCGGCGCTCTCCGAGAACAGCGCCACGAACGGGTCGATGCCCTCGGGAAGCAGTACGCGGCAACCGGTCTCGCCGGCGAGCGCGGCCTCCACCACGGCCTGCCACAGGCCACCCTCGGAGAGGTCGTGGGCCGCAGAGACGAGGCCGTCACGCGAGGCTGCGGTCAGGATGTCGGCCAGCAGCCGCTCGCGTGCGAGGTCGACGCGGGGCGGCACGCCGCCGAGGTGGTCGTGGGCGACCTGCGCCCAGATCGACCCGTCGAACTCGTCGCGGGTGTCGCCCAGCAGGATCAGCGTCTCGCCCGGCTCGTGACCGAAGCCGGTCGGAATACGCCGCCGCACGTCGTCGATCACGCCCATCACACCCACCACCGGCGTCGGCAGGATCGCCACCGCACCGGTCTGGTTGTAGAACGACACGTTGCCGCCGGTCACCGGGATCCCCAGGGCCGCACAGCCGTCCGCGATACCGTGCACGGCCTGCTGGAACTGCCACATGACCGCCGGGTCCTCCGGGGAGCCGAAGTTCAGGCAGTCTGTCACCGCCTTCGGCGTCGCGCCGGTCGCGGCCACGTTCCGATAGGCCTCGGCGAGCGCCAGCTGACCACCGGTGTACGGGTCGAGGTAGGTGTAGCGCCCCGACGCGTCGGTGGCGAGGGCGATGCCGCGCTGGGAGTTCTCGTCGATCCGCACCACGCCGGCGTCGGCATGCTCGGCGAGCACGGTGTTGCCGCGCACGTACCGGTCGTACTGCTCCGTGATGAACCGGCGCGAACACAGCGCGGGCGACGCGAGCATCCGCAGAGCGGTCGCGCACAGCTCGTCGGGCGTCGACGGGCGCGCGAGACCGGCGGTGGTGGAGGCGATCACATCGTCCATCCAGTCGGGCCGAGCGACGGGCCGCTGGTACACCGGACCGTCGTGCGCGATGGTGCGCGGCGGCGCGTCGACCACGGTCTGGCCGTTCCAGGTGATCACCAGATGCTCGCCGTCGGTCACCTCGCCGATGACGGTGGCGATCACGTCCCACTTGGCACACACACGCATGAACTCGTCGACGTTCTCGGGCGTCACGACCGCGCACATGCGTTCCTGGGACTCCGAGGACAGCACCTCCGCGGGCGTCATCCCCTCGGCGCGCATCGGGACCTTCTCCAACTCGATATGCATGCCACCGTCGCCGGCCGCCGCGAGTTCCGATGTGGCGCAAGACAGTCCGGCGCCGCCGAGGTCCTGGATACCGACGACCAGATGCTCGCGGTAGAGGTCGAGGCAGCACTCGATGAGCACCTTCTCCATGAACGGGTCGCCGACCTGGACCGCGGGGAGCTTCTTGGGGCGATGCCCCTCGTCGAACGTCTCCGAGGCCAGCACGGACACGCCGCCGATGCCGTCGAGCCCCGTACGTGCGCCGAACAGGATGATCTTGTTGCCCGCGCCCGAGGCGAACGCGAGGTGCAGGTCCTCGGTGCGCAGCACACCCGCGCACAGCGCGTTCACCAGCGGGTTGCCGGAGTAGGACGCGTCGAACACCGTCTCACCGCCCACGTTGGGCAGGCCCAGCGAGTTGCCGTAGCCGCCTACTCCACGCACGACACCGTCGAGCACGCGGCGGGTGTCGGGCGCGTCGGCGGGGCCGAATCGCAGCTGATCCATGACGGCGATCGGGCGGGCGCCCATGGCCATGATGTCGCGGACGATGCCGCCGACGCCGGTCGCGGCGCCCTGGTACGGCTCGACGTACGACGGGTGGTTGTGCGACTCGACCTTGAACGTCACCGCCCAGCCGTCGCCGATGTCGACCACGCCGGCGTTCTCGCCGATACCCGCCAGCATGGACGAGCGCATCTCGTCGGTGGTGGTCTCGCCGAAGTAGCGCAGGTGCACCTTCGAGCTCTTGTATGAGCAGTGCTCGGACCACATCACCGAGTACATCGCCAGCTCGGCGTCGGTGGGCCGCCGACCGAGGATCTCGCGGATCCGCTGGTACTCGTCGTCCTTGAGGCCCAGCTCCCGGTAGGGCTGCGGGACGTCGGGGGACTGCGCTGCGGCATCGACCGTGTCTACGTGCACGAGGAGAGTTTAGTCAAGGCGCCGCACGCGGCGCGTCCGGCGGTCGCGGGGCACCTCCCGTGCGGTGCGGCGCCATGCTCGCGGCGTGCGCCGGCACGCGCGCGCCGGGCCCACGAAATGCCTACTCCCCGCGGCGTGTCCGCTGGCACATGGGCGCCGATGGGCCAGCGGGCACTCGGTGGGCCGGAGGTCACAGCATGGGCGGGCACTCACCGCCACTGGGCGATATGCGCGTTTCCGTACCGGGTCGGGGTCGGCGATGGTGCAACGCCCCGTATTCCGCGACCGGCGGCTCTCGTCTGCGCCGCGGGCGGTGGGGCGCCGGGGGCGGGCACCGCGCCCGATGCACACCGCTGCACTCCTTGTAAAGGGATCGCATCAGCCAGATGCCGGACGTGCCGCTGGGGCGCCCTTCTCCCGCACACTTGCGGCATGGCACCCCCGACCGACTACCTCGTGTGCGCCACGCAACGCAGCGGTTCCACGCTCCTGGTGGAGTCGCTCGCCGCCACCGGCGTGGCCGGCCGCCCGGAGGAGTTCTTCCAGTACTACCCGTCGTCCTCGACGTCGCCGCAGCCGCGCGAGTGGTTCGCCGGGGTCACCGACCCGGACCTGCTCGGTCTGCTCGACGAGACGGACCCCGGCACCGTCGACCACCGGACCGAGGAGCAGTGGCGGGCCGATGTCCGCGCCGCCGGGCGTACCGCGAACGGCGTGTGGGGCGGCAAGCTGATGTGGAATCAGACGCCCATCGTGATCGCCCGCACCCGCACGGCGTCGGGCTCACTGCGCACCGCGATCAGGTCGCTGTTCGATGGCGCCGACCCGCTGTACGTGCACGTGTACCGCCCCGATGTGGTGCCGCAGGCGGTGTCGATGTGGCGGGCCGTGCAGACCCGGGTGTGGCGCGACTCAGACCACGACGAATCCGGGCGGGACACCCGCGCCGAGTACCGCGCCGAGGGCATCGCCCATCTGGCCGCCATCCTGCGTGAGCAGGAACGCAGTTGGCGCACGTGGTTCGCCGCCGAGGACATCGAGCCGCTCGAGGTGGACTTCACCGAGTTGGTGCGCGACCCGCGCAAGACCACAGCGCGCGTGCTGGAGGCGCTCGGGCAGGACCCCGATCTGGCGCCGCCGCCGCCGCTCAAGCCCCAGTCCAACGCCCGGTCGGCGGAGTGGGCCGCACGCTACCGCGAGGACGCCGCGAGAAACGGATACCCGCTATGACATCGACGGATCGCCACCTGATCGACTCCGATGCGATCGATCGCGTCGACGAGCTGCGCGCCCTCGAGGCCGAGGCCGTGCACATCATCCGCGAGGTGGTCGCGGAGCTCGAGCGCCCGGTACTGCTGTTCTCCGGCGGGAAGGACTCGATCGTCCTGCTCCGCCTGGCGGAGAAGGCGTTCCGCCCGTCGCCGCTGCCGTTCCCGGTGCTGCACGTCGACACCGGGCACAACTTCGACGAGGTGATCGAGTTCCGCGACCGGCGCGTGGCGCCGACACCCGAGAATCCCGAAGGCATCCGGCTGATCGTCGCCTCGGTGCCAGACGCGATCGCCGCCGGCCGGGTCGCCGAGTCGACCGAGGCGTCCGGCTCGCGGAACCGCCTGCAGACGCGCGTACTGCTGGATGCGTTGGAGGCCGGGGGCTTCGACGCCGCATTCGGCGGTGCTCGCCGCGACGAGGAGCGCGCCCGGGCGAAGGAGCGGGTGTTCAGCTTCCGCGACGAGTTCGGCCAGTGGGATCCGCGCGCACAGCGCCCCGAGCCGTGGTCGCTGTACAACGGGCGGATCCGCCGCGGCGAGTCGGTGCGTGTGTTCCCGCTGTCCAACTGGACCGAACTGGACATCTGGCGGTACATCGCGCTCGAGGAGCTCGAGCTGCCGCCGATCTACTTCGCCAGCGAGCGCGAGGTGTTCGATCGCGACGGCATCCTGCTCGCGGTATCCCCGTACAGCCGGCCCGGTCCCGACGACCAGGTCAGCCGGGAGTGGGTGCGCTACCGCACCGTCGGCGACCTGACCATCACCGGCGCGGTCCGCTCCCGCGCCACCGACATCGCCACGGTGATCTCCGAGATCGGGGCGGCCACCGTGTCCGAGCGCGGGGAGACCCGCGCCGACGACCGTACCTCCGCCGCCGCGATGGAGGACCGAAAGCGTGAGGGGTACTTCTGATGGCAAGCCCGGCAACGGTTCCCACACAACACCGGCAGCTGCTGCGGCTCGCGACCGCGGGCAGCGTCGACGACGGCAAGTCGACGCTGATCGGCCGGCTGTTGCACGATACGGGGAGTCTGCCCACCGACCACCTGGAAGCGGTCACCGACGACGAGGGCGCGGTCGACCTCGCCGCGCTGTCCGACGGCCTGCGCGCCGAACGCGAGCAGGGCATCACGATCGACGTCGCCTACCGCTTCTTCTCCACGCCCACACGCAGTTACGTGCTCGCCGACACCCCCGGCCACGAGCGCTATACGCGCAACATGTTCACGGGCGCGTCCACGGCGCACGTCGCCGTCCTGCTCGTGGACGCGCGGTACGGCGTGCAGCGCCAGACCCGAAGGCACGCCCGGATCGCGACCCTGCTCGCGGTGCCGCACCTGGTGGCCGCGGTGAACAAGATCGACCTGGTGGACTTCTCCACGGAGCGGTTCGCCGAGGTGGTCGCCGAGCTGGACGAGCTGCGAAGTCAGCTGGGTATCAAGCAGATCGAGGCCATTCCCGTAGCGGCCACACTGGGCGACAACGTGGTGCACCGGTCCGACCGCACCGCGTGGTACACCGGTCCCACCCTGCTCGAGTACCTGGAAGACGTGCACCTGGCGGCACCGTCGCCCACCCCGGAGCAACTGCGGCTCCCCGTCCAGTGGGTGTCGCGCCCCACCACGGAGCAGCGTCGGCGGTACACCGGCCGGGTCGCGGCGGGGACGCTCGCGGTGGGCGACGAGGTGGTGGTGCTTCCGTCGGGCAGTCGTAGCACCGTCACCGTGGTCGACACCCTCGACCCGGAGCGGAAGGTGGCGGTGGCCCCCCTGTCGGTATCGGTGGAGTTGGCCGATGACATCGACGTGGGGCGCGGCGACGTGATCGTCAGCGGCGCACCGGCGGCCGAGCTGCCGGTGCCCGCGCGCGAGCTCGAGGCCACGCTGTGCTGGCTGTCGTCGACGCCGCTGCGGGCGGGCGACCGCGTGGCCCTCAAGCACTCGACGGCAACGGTCCGCGCCACGGTGCAGTCGCTCGAGCGCCGGCTCGATCCGGAGACCCTCATCGAGCAGGTCGGCCCGAGTGAGTTGACGCTCAACGACATCGGGACCGTGACCCTGCGGACGTCGTCGGTGGTGGTCGCGGATGCCTACGCCGCCAACCGAGATACCGGCGCCTTCATCCTGATCGACGAGTCGTCCAACGACACCGTGGCCGCCGGCACGATCACCGTTCCGCGGGAGGTGGTGCCGGGCAAGGCGACCCGCAACGACATCAAGTGGCACCCCAGCTCCCTGGGGAGGCCGGAACGATGGGAGAAGACCGGGCAGCGCGGGGCGACGGTGTGGCTCACGGGGCTGCCCGCGTCGGGCAAGTCGACGGTAGCCGTGGCACTCGAACGGGCGCTGGTCACCCGCGGCCGGGTCGCCTACCTGGTGGACGGCGACAACATCCGGCACGGCATCTCCGACGACCTGGGCTTCTCCCCCGGCGATCGGGCCGAGAACATCCGGCGCGTAGGGCATCTCACTCGGCTGTTCGCCGACGCCGGCGTGATCGCTATCGCGTCGATGGTGTCGCCGCTCCGTTCGGATCGGGCGATCGCGCGCGAGCTGAGCCACGCGGCCGGCCTCGAATTCATCGAGGTGCACGTGAGCACCCCGGTCTCCGAGTGCGAGCGACGTGACCCGAAGGGCCTGTACGCGCGAGCACGGCGGGGCGAGCTCAAGGGACTGACCGGCGTCGATGCGCCCTACGAGAAGCCCGACGACCCCGACCTGCGGTTCGACACCACCGGCCAGGACATCGACGAACTCGCGGGCCGAATCGTGTCGCTGCTCGAGGAGCGGGGCATCATCGATTCATGAGCTGCTGCACCCCCGCCCGCGACGGTGACGCCCCGCGGCGTCCCGGAGAGGTCCGCGGGCGCGGGTCGCACGCGGTGCCGCAGGCGACGGTGCCGGGCGGCGGGTTCGTGATGGGTGACGCCCACGGCGACGGTTACCGCGCCGACGGCGAGCTGCCCCTGCACCCGGTGCGGCTGCGCGGCTTCGACATCGATGCGACGACGGTGACGGTGGCCGCGTTCGGCGCGTTCGTCGCGGCCACCGGATACGTCACGGACGCGCAGCGGTTCGGAGACTCGGCGGTGTTCCACGCGAACGCCGCCGATCCTTCTGCCGCGCAGCCGGTACCGGATGCTCCCTGGTGGCTGTCGGTGCCCGGCGCGAGTTGGGACGCACCCGGCGGGCCCGGCACCGTCGCCGCCCCCGAGCATCCCGTCGTGCACGTCTCGCACGCCGACGCACTCGCCTACTGCGGCTGGGCCGGCCGGTCACTGCCCACCGAGGCGCAGTGGGAGTACGCCGCGCGGGGCGGCCTGGACGGCGCCCGCTACCCGTGGGGGGACGCGCATCCCGGGTCGGACCGGGTCAAGATCTTCGAGGGCGACTTCCCGTGGTCACCGTCGGCGGCGGTAGGCACAGTTCCGGCCGAGTCGTACCAACCCAATGGCTTCGGCCTCTACCAGTGCGTCGGCAACGTCTGGGAGTGGTGCGCCGACCGGTACTCGGCGCGTTACTACGCGCGATCGGCGGAGGCCGAACCCGCGGGACCGGACCGCGGTGCCGCGAGGGTCCTCCGCGGTGGCAGCCACCTGTGCCACGACTCGTACTGCTACCGCTACCGGGTCGCGGCGCGCTCCCACTCGAGCCCCCGCTCGTCCGCATCGAACATCGGATTCCGCACCGTCACGGCGTCGAATACGCGCTGAAGTCTCGGCCCAGACGGAGACTTCTGAATCGCTCCGGCGCCGCGGTCCGGGTCGCGGCGCTCCCCTACGCAGCGGCCCATGCCACGATTCGGGTCGCTACCGGGTCGCGGCGCGCTCCCACTCGAGCCCTGGCTCGTCTGCATCGACCATCGGATTCCGCACCCTCGCGGCCCGAGCACGACCACCGTCCACCACCCGCAGGTGCGCCGGAGCGAGGGTCGCGAGCGGAGTCGTCCCGGCGCCGGCGGCCTCGGGGAGCAGCAGACGCAACTCCCGCGTCGACTCCCGCGATGCGGACGGCAGGGCGAGCAGATACTGCAGCAGCAGCACGACCGGTTCGGGATTGCGGTAGGCGCTGCAGCCCACGAACCGGAAGCGCAGATCCTCGATCCTGGTCGGGCCGTCCACGGTCAGCCGGTAGTGACGGTAGCCGCGTACCACCCCACCGGGTCCCGCCGACGCCACCGTCGCCTCGGCCGGCACCGCGACGTCGGCCGCGCCGGCCACCGACGCGGCCGAGCCGGCGACCGGCGACCAGGACACGCCGTCGGCAGACTTCTCGAGTGCCACCCGCGCAGCACTGCTCGCCACCAGCGAGTAGCCGCCGAGGCGTGCGGCGATCTCGAACTCGACCTCGATGTGCCGGGCCACCGCGGTCGGGCCTGACCATCCGACCCCGTCGGCACCCGGCTCGAGCTCTGTGCGTCGCCCCTCGAGGCCGACGGCGACCGCGCGGACCGGCATCGTCAGCGGCCGGGTGTCGAGCTCGAGGCCGTTGGTGAGGTGCCAGATCGCTGCCTGCGTGGCCGCGATGGCGGCAGGCTCGGTGATGTCCGAGGGCCCGAGCGGGACCCCCGCGGCACGAAGTCGGCGGCTCAGCTCGGCGGTGCTCACCGCCGGGACGGACGTCCGCAGAATCGCGGCGATGCGCGCCCGGCGCGCCACCACCGCGACCGAGTCCCACCGGTACCAGCTGGTCGGGTGGTAGCCGACCGGCCCACGCGGCGCGACGCCGTCGACGTCGAGCGAGTACGCGGGGATCGACGGATTGACCCGGATCAGGTCGGTACGTAGTCGTGAGCCGTCGCGGAGCACGATCGTCTCGACGGTCGGCGAGTAGGTTCCGCCCGGATACCGCCTCAGCCGTGCAGGCAGCGGGTTCGCCTCCAGCAGGTGCTGGTCGCGGCGGGGCGTCGGGCGTTGCGGAGCGGCCCGCAGCAGGGCCACGCGGGGGCGGTCGGTGTCGAGCGACATCGAGGGATCCTTCGAAAGGTGGCCGATCGGCCGTGAGCAGAAGCTTTCGTCGGATCAGCAACAGTGCGGACGGCGCCGCAGGACGTCGACATGGTCCCGGGCCGCTCTGCGCATGCCCCGATGATGCTGGAGGCAGCCCCGCCGGTCACCCTTTGTGATCGCCGTGAATCTATCCGGGACGCCCGATCGGCACGCATCGACAGGCCGGCCGCGCGACAATTAATCCGGCTGCGCACATCACCCGCGACCGAGCGCCGGCCGGGTATCGTCGCTGCCACCCAGCAGGGGGCCGGACGCGAGCCCAAACGGCTTGCGCGGCAACAGTTCGAACTCGTCGAGGAGAAACAGATGACGGCTCCACAGAACGAATCCCAGGCCCTCGGCGACCTCGCCGCGCGGCAATTGGCCAATGCGACGAAGACCGTCCCCCAGCTGTCGACGATCACCCCGCGGTGGCTGTTGCAGCTGCTGAGCTGGGTGCCCGTCGAGGCCGGCATCTACCGGGTGAACCGCGTGGTGGACCCCGAATCGGTCGCGATCCACGTCGAGGAGGCAGGCGAGTCGCTCGGCACGGAACTGCCGCACACCTTCGTCGACTACGAGACCAGCCCTCGCGAGCTGACGCTGCGCGCCGTGTCGACCATCGTCGACGTGCACACCCGCGTCTCCGACCTGTACTCGAGCCCGCACGACCAGATCGCACAGCAGCTGCGCCTGACGGTCGAGACGATCAAGGAGTACCAGGAGTCCGCGCTGATCAACAATGCCGAGTACGGCCTGCTGTCGCAGGTGGTGCCGGAGCAGCGCGCCTCCACGATCAGCGGCCCGCCCACCCCCGACGACCTCGACGGTCTGATCGCTCGGGTCTGGAAGAGCCCCGGGTTCTTCCTCACCCATCCGCTCGGCGTGGCCGCGTTCGGCCGCGAGGCGACGCGCCGTGGCGTGCCGCCGGCCACCGTCAGCCTCTTCGGGTCGCAGTTCCTCACGTGGCGCGGCATCCCGATCGTCCCGTCGGACAAGGTGCCGCTCGAGGACGGCAAGACCAAGTTCATCCTGGTCCGCACCGGCGAGGAGCGCCAGGGCGTGGTCGGGCTGTTCCAGCCCGGGCTGGTGGGCGAGCAGGCCCCCGGCCTATCCGTGCGGTTCACGGGGATCGACCGGTCCGCGGTGGCGTCGTACCTGGTCACGCTGTACTCGTCGCTCGCAGTGCTGGTCGACGATGCGGTGGGCGTCCTGGACGACGTCCGGGTGGACAACTTCTATGACTACAAGTGAGCTGCGCTCGGAGGCCGCAGAGGGCGAACTCCCGCTGAGCCCGGCGGAACTCACAGCGCTCGCCTCCCAGGTGTTCGCGCGGGTTGCGGCCTCCGCTCGTCCCTCGCTCCAGCCGAACCCGACGGTGCCGGACGCGCGGGTTGCGACCTCCGCTCGTCCCTCGCTCCAGCCGAACCCGACGGTGCCGGACGCGCGGGTCGCGGCCTCCGCTCGTCCCTCGCTCCAGCCGAACCCGACGGTGCCGGACCTGCCCGGCTTTCCCGGGGTGTCCGGACCGCCGTCCGTCCCGACGGTGCCCGGCCTCGGCCCCGACACCCCGGGCTCGGCGGTGCCGCCCGCACCCCGCGGCGGCGCACCGGACACCACCGCCGGCACGTC